>DASVLI010000224.1:0-2707 GCA_036384955.1 Occallatibacter sp. | reverse complement strand
CGCGCGCCAGTAATAAAGCGCCGGCTTCTCCAGCCATGGGTGCCCGTAGAGATATGGCGTCACGCATGCGCCCAGCTTGTCCATCACCGTGTGCGCCGCGTTCAGCCGCGACAGCATCTCGTGCGCAATTTGCGCGTAGCGCGGCTCGTCGGCGCCCACCAGGCCCATGCCGTCGCCGCCCAGCAGCGGCGTCACGCCGTACAGAATAAAGAACACCGCGAAGGCCAGAAACACCGACCCCTCGGCAATCGAGCCCCATGAAGGCAGGCGGCGTTGCGCGGCTGGTTGAGCTTCAGTCTTCGGTTCCTGATTTGTTTCCACTTCCAGCGTTTCTCCCGCGGCGCCTGCGCGCTGTCTTCCGCTCGCCGGCCCATCGGCCTGCCGCCGGAAGGCTGGGGGACTCCCACACCGGCAGGACCTGGTTGCGCCTCCCCCTGGAGGCACCCGCACAGTCGGATGCTGTGCTCAAACAAGGTTTAGGCTATCAGATTCAAACGGAAACGCTGGCATTGCCGCCGCGCTCTGCCCTGTTGCAGTTGGACGCGCTGGGCGCCTTGCAGGTTGACGCCGCAACGTCAATCTTCGGCTAAATCTGCTCCAGAGCCGCGTGCAGGCGCGTCAAAATCTGCTCCAGCGCACGCCCCAGCGGACCCTCCAGCGTGCAGCCGGCCGCGTTCTCGTGTCCGCCGCCGCCCAGCTCCGCCGCAATCGCCGCTACATCCAGCTTGCCCTTGCCGCGCAGGCTCAGCCGAATCCGCCCCTCCGGCAGCTCACGCAAAAACACCGCCGTCTCCACGCCGGCAATCGACAGCGCAAAGTTCACAATGCCCTCGCAATCCTCTTCGGCGGCGTTGGCGTGCATCATGTCCTTGTGCGTCACCCACAGCCAGGCCAGCCGTCCCTGCCGGTGCAAATTGCTCAGCGCCGCGCCCAGCAGCAGCAGCTTGGCCGCCGGCGTCGAAAAGTACACGTCCTGCGCCACCTGAATCGGATTCGCCCCCGCCTCCACCAGATCGTGCGCCAGCGCAAAGGTGCTGGCGCGCGTGCCGCCATAGCAAAAGCCGCCCGTATCGGTCAGCACCGTGGTGTACAGGCAGGTGGCCATCTCCGGCGTAACCTTTACCCGCGCTGCTCTGGCCAGCCGATACACCAGCTCGCCCGCGCTGGCCGCGTCGCGCTCAATCCAGTTCAGCCGGCCCCACTCCTTACCGCTGGTGTGGTGGTCAATATTCAAAATCGGATAGGCTTCAAGCCCTGTCAGCCGCGTGCGGCTGTAGTCGTCGCACTCCAGCAAAATGGCCGCGTCGTACAGCCCCTGCACCCGCAGCGTGGTGCGAATCTCGCTGGCCCTGGGCAGTGTGCGGTAAATCGAGGGAATGCGGTCGGCGGAGACCAGGTCGAAGCGCTTGCCCATCTGCTCCAGAAGCATGCCCATGGCCAGCATGCTGCCCACCGCGTCGCCATCCGGCCGCGAATGCGAGCACACCAGGAACCGCTCACCCTTGCGGATGAAATTCAGAATCGCCCGCATCTGCAGACCTGCCGCGGCCATTTTTGAGCGCACCACGCTCCGGGCGGTCACGGCCGTGCTGCGCAGCGTCATCTGCATGGTTACTCGGCCGGCGCCTTCTGCCGCTTGCGGCTGCGGCTCATCAGCTCGTCAATGCGCGCCTGGAAGCGCCCCGAGCGGTCTGCCAGAAACGACAGCTCCGGCACATGCCGCACTCCCATCCGCTCCTTCAACTCAAAGCGGATGTGGCCCTTGGCGTACTCCAGCGCGGCCACCGTATCCTCCTCGGCCTTGGCAATGTCGGGCACCGAGTTGTCCACCGCAATGTACACCCGCGCCGACTTGCCGCCGGGGTTCAGCGCCACTTCGCTCACATAGCAAAACGCAATGCGCGGGTCCACCAACTCGCCCTCGATCATCGCGCCAATTTCCTCGCGCAGCGTCTCCGCCACCCGATCCTGATGGTGCTTTCGTCCTCTGTGTTCAGGCATAAGCCTCTGCTCCCGGGCGTAAACCATTCAGGATAGCAGAGATTTGTGGACCAAACTGGCGGTTGTCTCACGCCCGTCCCCCGGTCCCAGGCTGCGAAGGATGTGGGTTGGTTTCCGTTGGAAGGGCAGTGCTTCCCTGGGGTGAGGAAATGGCGTTTTACCCTCTTTTGCCCCGTGGAAAAAGGGGGGGGAGGGGGTACCCCTGCCGGGGCACCGACCAAACACACCTGCTGCAGAGATGATTGTGCGATAGAACGTGGAAATGATCTGCAAAAGTCAGCGGGAATTTGCTGCAGGTTAGAAATCTCTCAATTCAAGGGCCTTTTCCGGCTGCCGATGGGTCTGCTAGATGCTGCGACCGCAGCATTGGCTGAGGAAAGCCCGATGCAGACCGTAGAGGCGACCCAATTCGCGCCACGGGAGGTGCGCCCATGACGCGCCGCGCCAGCCGCCGCATTCTGGCCTCGCGGCCTTTTGCGCGGCTGCTGGCTCCACCGCCACTGGACCCGGTACAGGCGCTGCTGATGGAGGCGGTGCGCGCCCACCAGGCCGCCCGCTACGACGAGGCCCGGCAGCTCTGTCTCGACATTCTTGCCCGCGACGTGCGCCACGCCGAGGCCTTGCACCTGCTCGGCCTGGTGCTCTACTCCACGGGCCGCGCCGACACCGCCGTCGGCATGTTCCAACGCGCCATAGCCGTCAACGA
>DASVLI010000223.1:0-1672 GCA_036384955.1 Occallatibacter sp. | reverse complement strand
CTTTCCCACATCTCCAACCCCGGGAGATGTGGGGCACCTATTTTTGTGGTGGGGGATGCTTTCCTAAATACAAGTCCCTCGGCTCGCTTTGCTCGCTCGGGATGACATGGGCCGGTGCTGGAAGTGTGGTTTCCCACCCTTGCTACGCAAGGATGGGGCATCCATTTTTGTGGAAGGTTTGTATGGCGTGGGCCGGAGGCCCACGCTACTGCCGGTGAGGAGACTGGCGCGGCGCGGGTTTTGCCGAGGATGGGAACGTGCGTTCCCAGGTCTCAAAATCGAGACCTGGGGCACCCATTTTCGTGCGGGGGCAGGCGGTGGCTTCAGCCCTGGCTTTTGACGCGGACCACGGTAATCTTCTCGAAGCCTTCTTCGAAGATGGGTGGTTTGAGTTTTTCGGCCATTTTGCGCATCAGCTCCTCGCTGACCATGCGGTCGCGGGAGCGGTTGCGTTCGAGGCAGACATCAAGGGGCACGTCGAAGAAGACGGCCTGGACCTCGTAGCCGAAGCTTTTGGCCATCTTGATCCACTGGCGGCGCTCGTGGACGGAGAGGTTGGTGGCGTCGACGTAGTTCATGGGCATTTTGGAGATGAGCCGGGCGCGCAAGAGGGAGCGGAGCGTGGAGAAGACCAGTCCCTGGTAGCGTTGCTCCTCGACATCGTCGAAGAGGAGTCCGCGGAGCATGTCGCTGGAGAGCGGGGTGACGCCGCGGCGGCCGAACCAGGTGGTTTTGCCGGAGCCGGGCAGGCCGATGGCCAGCACCACGTATCCCTTGGGCGCCTGGCCGGCGGCATTGGGCTGCGGAGCGGCTACGGGGACCAGTTCGGGCTGGGTTTCCACCTCGTATCGAGCCTGGTTCGCGGGATCAGCAAACTGGCGGCGATGGTCGGATTGGGCGCGATGGCGGCCGGTTGTGGCGGCAGGCGCGGGCGGCGGCGCCGGCGCTTCGTCGGGACCGTCGGCGGCAAAGGCTTCGTCGTTATAGCTGGGAACCAGCGGACGGGGCTGATTCGACGGGAGTTCCTGGCCGATTCTGCCAGTGGATTCGGAGAGGTTGGTACGGCGTCTGGAGCGTCTTCTCATTGAGGCTTTCTGCACCTGCGCTTTTCTAGTACCGGGATACCATACTTCCGGCGGGCGCTGCAAATGCTGTGCAGCGCGTCACATCGTGGCGTAGTTCCGAACCGGCACAATGGAGTTGGCACAAGTCCGCGAAAATTGCGGCGCGACGAGTTTTCATTTCATCCATGAAGATGTGGATGGTACGCTAAAGGGTTTGGTGGATTAGCCCGCTGGAGCCGAAGCGGGACACCCCGAAAAGCCCGGTCTGAAGGCGCGGAAGATGCGCTTGCCCGGCGGGCCGGTGCAGTCCAGGGGTTCCCCGAAATTCAGCCGCCGAACGCCTCAACCTAAACCTCAGCTCGACTGATCAAGGAGAAGAAACATGGCAGTGAAGGTTGGCATCAACGGATTTGGCCGCATTGGCCGCAACGTACTGAGAGCGGCGCTCGGCAACCCGGAAATCGAATTTGTGGCCGTCAACGATTTGACGAGCCCCGCCACATTGGCACACCTGCTGAAGTACGACTCGATTCTGGGTAACCTGAAGAACGAAGTTGTGGCGGGAGCGGACTTCATCGCCATCGACGGCAAGCAGATCAAGGTATTCT
>DASVLI010000222.1:0-25702 GCA_036384955.1 Occallatibacter sp. | reverse complement strand
TGACCTGCAATATCCGCGGAACTGACCGCTAGCGCCGGCAGGCGTCCAGCAGCGCGGCCAGCGCCTCTTCCGGCTCGGGCCGCACGCGGAAGTCGGCATGCGCTTCGGCAAACAGAATCTTGCGGTCCTTGCCAACAACGTAGGTCGCCGGCAGCGGCAAACGCCAGCTCTCGTCGCCGTTCACAAACGGCAGGTTCACCAGAATCGAGCGGTAGTAGTCGCGGAAATACTCAGGCACGGCATAGACCAGCCCAAACTGCTCGGCTAGCTTGTTGCCCTCGTCCACCAGCACGGAGAACGGCAGCCCATGCTGGCTGGCCATAAAGTCTGACTGGCGCGCGGTCTGCGGCCCAATGGCCACCATCAGCGCGCCGGCCTCGCGGATGCGCCCATAAAGGTCGCGCCACGCCTCAAGCTCGGTAACGCAGTACGAGCACCACCGCCCGCGAAAAAACTTGATGACCAGGGGGCCCATCGCCAGCAAGTCTTCCGACCGCGTCATGCGATTGCTCGCATCCTTCAGCGCGAACTCCGGCGCAGTAGCGCCCACCGGCAGAATCTGCTCTTCAATGCCGGTTGCAAACAGCTCCTCCACCGCGCGCTCGCTCACAGCCAGCCGCTCCGGCTGCACCAGCGTGCGCGTGTTCGAAGTAATCTCGTCGAGCTGATCCTGAAGGCTATCGGACATAGCTACATGAACTTTCTTTTTTTGAATGCGCTTATGTCTTCAGCAGATAGATCAAACCACTCACCGTGCTGACGTTTATCCTTAAACCTTTCATGCCAGTATTTTTCTATTCCTCGCGGGTCATCGATCGCCACAATCGTATGGACCTCAGTGATTCCTTCGGCGGTTTGTTTATGGAGTTCGCTCTTGCGCCTGAACTGATTATCCGCAGCGAATCCAATTTTGTACAACTTCCCTGACTTGACCAAGTAAACATAGCCAGATGGTTTTTGCTTGCTAGATTCAGTCATTGGCGGATGGGCCGAGGGTTTTGGCCTTGCGCGAGTGGTTTCTCTGGCCAAGATTCCTACCACATCAGCGAAAGCTTCCCCATCAGAGCAATAATTCCGGATTTCTTGAATGACATTTGCCCGTTCCCCAAACCTGCGAAGTAGCACATTAGGCGCCGGAATCTGGGAATTGCCTCTCTTCTCAATTAAAATCTCGGCCTTTGTAGGATATCGTCCGTATTTGCGGATCAGAGGGATCAGTGTGCCGTATATCTTTAGCTCGTCGACTGCAACAGTCCATTCGAGTGGTTCAAAACCGGCTTCCACGAGTGCACCGCCCCAGCGAGCCCAGTGCACACCAAGCCACTCGTGCACAGCTATACCGGTCGCAGTCAGAAATGCTCTCTGTCCCAATGGCTTGCCGCCATTGAGCTCTGCGGTTCTCCGGATTTCGCTTAGTATGAATTGCTTGTCTCTCATACTCTTTGTCTCCGAAGACGCTCCTTCTACCGCCCAAACTTCTGCTTCTGCCCCAGGCCCAATCCGCCCATGCCGCCGCGCATCATGGCTTTGGCCAGGCCGCCGCCCTTGCCCATCTGCTTGAACATCTTGGCCATCTGCGCGTACTGGCGCAGCAGTTGGTTCACGTCCTGCACGCTGGTGCCGCTGCCTGCCGCAATGCGCTTGCGCCGCGTGCCGGAGATGATCTCGTGATTGGCCCGCTCCTTCGCCGTCATGGAGCTGATGATGGCCTCCAGGCGCACGAACTGCTTCTCGTCCACGTGCTGCGCGGCCTGCTGCATGCCCGCAAACGGGCCTACGCTCGGCAGCATCTTCAAAATCGACTCCATAGAGCCGAGCTTTTTGATCTGCTTCAACTGGTCGCGGAAATCCTCCAGCGTAAAGCCGTCGCCCAGCAGCGCCTTCTTGGCGAAATCCTCTGACTTCTTGCGGTCCAGCGTGGACTCGGCCTTTTCGATCAGCGACATCATGTCGCCCATGCCGAGGATGCGGCCCACAATTCTGTCCGGATGGAACGGCTCGAACGCGTCCGGCTTTTCGCCCACACCGATAAACTTGATGGGCTGGCCGGTAACGTGGCGAATCGACAGCGCCGCGCCGCCGCGCGCATCGCCATCCATCTTGGTCAGCACCACGCCCGTCAGTCCAAGCCGAGTATGAAACTCCTGCGCGGAGTTCACGGCGTCCTGGCCGGTCATGGCGTCGGCCACAAACAGAATCTCCTGCGGGTTCAGCAGCTTTTTCAGCCGCTCCATCTCGCCCATCAGGTCTTCGTCAATGTGCAGACGGCCGGCGGTGTCCACAATCAGCGTGTCAAAACCGAAGTTGCGAGCCTCGCGCCGCGCCTCGGTGGCCAGCCGCTCCACCAATGCGGGGCCTGGCTTCTCGTCGTTCAGCTTGCCCTCGTAAATCTTGGCGCCGATTTGGGCGGCAACCACCTTCAACTGCTCGCGCGCCGCGGGGCGGTAAACGTCCACCGAAACCAGAATCGGCCGGTGGCCGCCTTTTTTAAGCCACGCGGCCAGCTTGCCGCTGGTGGTGGTTTTGCCCGAGCCCTGCAGGCCGGCCATCAAAATAATGGTGGGCGGCTGCGGAGCGAATTTGAAGCGTGCCGTGTCCTTGCCCAGCAGCTCAATCAGCTCATCGCGCACAATCTTGATGACCTGCTCGCTGGGAGAAAGCGCCGTCAGCACCTCAGTGCCCACCGCCTTCACGCGGATGTGCTCGATGAGGTCCTTGACGACGTTCAGGTTGACGTCGGCCTCCAGCAGGGCCACGCGGATTTCCCCGAGTGCCTCCTGGATGTTTTCTTCGGTCAGCGTGCCCTGCCCGCGCAGGGTTTTAAAGGCTCGCTGCAGCTTGTCTGTCAGGTTGTCAAACATAGGTCAGCTTCAAGTGTATCGAAACTTGGCCCCAAGCTGGGCCGCGCGCCTCCGGCCGCGCTCGACAACCCCAGAAAAGCGATTTAGCATTGCGCTGCCTGAAAAATTCAGCTCCAGCTCGTTGTACGGCCTTGCGGGCCGCGGAGCATACGGAGATACCGGAATGAAACGTACCCTGCTTTGCCTGCTTGCCCTGCTTGTTGCCTCGGTTGCCGCGCACGCCTCCAGTTCCCGGCTGCCCGACGGTACCGAATTCTCCACCTGGGAAAAGACCTTCAAGTTTTCAAAAACCTACTACGTTGATGGCAGCGCAAAGAATGCCGACGACAGCGGGCCCGGCACCAGCGAGCGGCCCTTCCGCACCATCAACAAGGCCGCGCAGGTGCTGCAGCCGGGTGAGCGCGTGGTCATCGCCGCCGGAACCTATCGCGAGCTGATTCGCCCCGCGCACGGTGGCAGCGGCCCGGACGCAATCATCAGCTACGAAGCCGCGCCCGGCGCCAAGGTTATCGTCAAGGGCTCGAGCGTGGTGACGGCCTGGAAGCCCAGCGCCGGATTCCGCATCGGCGTGGACCCGGAGACCAGCAAGCCCGTGCAGGCATGGGAGCTGGCACTAACACCGGATATGTTCCCCACCGGCTACAACCCGTTCGAGGTGGACAACGTCATCGGCAACCGCTTCTGGCTGCGCTACTCCGAAGACAACATGGCGACATACTTCCGCCGCCGCGGTCTGGTGTTTGTTGACGGAATGCCGCTGGAGCCGGTGGAGAGCCCCACCGATCTGGCCGCGCCTTCCAAACAGTCGCTCAACTTCTTCACCAATATTCACTGGACGCCGCTCTTCAAGGAGTTCAGGCCCTATGCCGGCAAGGTGTGGATTGAGCCCAACGGAATGACGCTGCACATTCGCCTGGCCAACGACGACGACCCTGCCAAGCACACCATCGAAATCACCACGCAGGAGCAGATCTTTTCGCCCGCCCAGCGCTACCAAAGCTACATCCGCGTAAAGGGCATCACCTTCATGCATGCGGGCAACGGCTTCCCTGTGCCACAGCGCGGCATGGTCTCGGTCAATCGCGGCAACCACTTCATCTTTGAGGACAACACCTTTGAGTGGGCCAACAGCGTGGGCCTCGACATCGGTAACGAGGACTGGGCAGCCGACCTGCCGCCGCAACCAGTGGGCGATGACATCGTGCGCGGCAATACCTTCCGCTATTGCGGCATCGAAGGACTGGGCGGAACCGGTGGACCGCAAAACACGCTGGTTGAAAAGAATCTCTTCGAGTGGATTGGCTGGCAGGATGCAGCCATGATGTCCGAATCCGGCGGCACCAAGATGCACGTTGCGAAGAATCTGCTCTTCCGCAATAACGTGGTGCGCCACATTCGCCACGCCAACGGCATCTGGCTCGACATTGGCAACACCAACGTGCGCATTACCGGCAACGTGTTTGCCGATATACCGGGCAACGTGAACCCGCACGGCATTCACATCGAAGGCAGCGAGGCACTGAATCAGATCGACAACAACATCTTCTCGAATCTGACCGGCGGCATTCTCATCCGCGACACCAACAACGTCATCATCGCCTACAACCTGTTCCTCGATTGCACCGAGGTTTGCGTGGACACGATGTCCGGCATCAACGGACCGCGGCCCATCTTTGGCCACACCAACGATGTGCACAACCTGCTGGTGCACGACAACGTGTTCGTAACCACCGGCCGCTCAGCCATCGAATTCAACAACGCGCGCAACGAGGCCGACGGCAATGTGTACGCCAATCCGCCGGGTGGGGCATTCTTCGCGCAGCCGTTTCTGCGCGTCAAATTTCCTGAGCCAGCCGAGTGGCACAACCTCGTCTCGTGGCGCGATGCACATGGCTGGGACATGCACGGAACCATGGCCGACATTACCGCGAAGCTCGACCCGGACACTCTGCAACTGACCATGACCGTGAAGGGCGATGTGAAGCCGCTGCCGGACTTCAAGAGCATCGACACGGACTTTTTCGGCAAGCCCGCAGGTGCGGAGCGCGTGGCAGGGCCGTTTGCCGACATGATGACCGCAGGCGGAGCGCGCTCGGTCGATCCGCGCTAAGCGTCCGGCTGAACCACTTGCACGGAAGCGCCCGGGAATCTGCCCTCGAGCGCTTCCGTAAGGCGCCAATTAGCGGTTCCGGACGTTAGAACAACCTGCCTCAAAAGGCTTAATAAATGCGTTCGGTTTACTTACGAGAGCATCGGAAATGCCCAAAAGTCTGCCGACCTACTAAGACGCGGCCAAGCACAATAGTCCTCTTGGGCGTGTTATAGTTCACCGCAACCATTGAATGGCGTGCTTCGCCTCATGGAGGAAGTTCATGCGTTGGATATTCATGGATAATTTCCGCGGCTTTTCCGAGACCTTTGTCCGGCTTGCTAGCGTTAGTTTTTTGGTTGGAGAAAATAGCACCGGGAAGTCTTCATTTCTTGCGCTGCTACAACTCTTTGCGAGCCCGGATTTCGTGATCGGGCTTGAGTTTCCAACAGGAGGAGATAGTGATTTAGGCGGATTTAAGGATATCGTCTCGGTGGCCAGCAGTGACAAATCTTCCTTCACCGTCGCGATGCTATGCCTGCAAAATATACACCAGAAAACAAAGCGCAACTCCAAAGAATTTTCGTTCGTGGCTATGACTTTTCGTGATAACGACGGATTGCCAAAAGTCTCGAGCTACACGACATGCCAGGGTGAGCGCATTACAACTATCAGGCACGGGAGAGATGGCCTGGAATACCGGGTCTCGACAATGCCCGACTACAGCGCTTTCACAGAAAGCGACGCAAAGGCATTTTTCATTGATTGGCACCACAATTTCACCAGCCGTGGAGAGTTTCGGACGATTCCGTCAACTCTTCCCGTCAGAGCCCCTTTGCCATTCGTGTTATCTATGCTCTTGACCACGCTCAAAGGCGAACCTCCGAGTTCGGATGATCTATTCAGCAACCTGCCCCTTGGTACGGTTGGACCAATTTCAGGAAAATGGCTAGCACCGATTCGAACGCGTCCTAGGCGAATCTACGAGGGGGTCAGGACACGTTTTACGCCTGAGGGAGATCACATCCCATTTGTAATTCGAAGAACACTTGGCTCCGGAGAAAGCTCTCAAAAGTTTACTGAATTAATCAAGCGATTCGGCGAATCCAGCGGACTGTTCAAAATGGTAAAAGCTCATTCATTTGGGCGGACAACAACTGCTCCGTTTGAGATTTCTGTCTCCCTATTGGGAAAGGAGTTGAATATAGGCAACGTCGGGTATGGCGTATCGCAAGTTCTACCCGTCGTCGTGGAGATGCTTACCGCTCCTAGACAAACCTTGTTCGCCATTCAACAACCCGAAGTGCACTTACATCCAAGGGCTCAAGCCGCGCTCGGAGATCTAATTCATCATCTGGCTGTTCACGAAGATCACAAATTCGTCATTGAAACACATAGCGATTACCTGATAGACCGTTTCCGCTTGCGAATAAAGGAAAACTCACAACCTCGAGATTCGCAGGCATTGTTCTTCCAGAGGGGTGCCACTGGAAATCATGTACACGAGCTAAAAATCAATCAAAGAGGACAGTATCCGGAGGATCAACCCAAGGAGTTTCGCGAGTTTTTTATAAACGAAGAAGTATCTTTGTTGGAGATCTGAATCATGTGCATTGTGATCGACACGAACACGCTGGCGCCCGTTTTTGATAGTAATTGTGCCGTGCACAGGGCATATGCGCCTGTGAAAAATTGGGTTATGAGCGGGAAGGGTCGAGTTGTTTACGGCGGAACGCGGTACATGGAAGAGTTAAAGAAAGCACGTAGGTATTTAAGAGTGATTTTGCAGCTTAGAATAGCTCGACGAGCTGTCGAGATCGAATGCAGCAAGGTAGATGCGCGAGAAACTGAACTCACCACAAAAACCGCAGGAACAAATTGCGATGATCAACATATTATCGCCTTGCTATGTGTGTCCGGGTGCAAGTTGGTGTGCTCGAACGACAAGCGAGCGTTTCGATATTTTAAGGATCGAACAAATTATCGTGGGGCCAGATATGCACCATCAATTTATAGCAACCGAGGACATAAGCACCTTTTGAGCGATGAAAATGTCGTGCGACTTAGAAACGTGCGCTCTTAGCCTAGATAATGCGGCCCCCAATTGCTGAGCCACTTTCGCTGGCTCGCCCATTGAGCCCATACGCCGTAAAATAAAGGTCTATGCCTGCATACCGCTCCCGCACCTCCACCCACGGACGCAACATGGCCGGCGCGCGCAGCCTGTGGCGCGCCACCGGAATGCAAGATGGCGACTTTGGCAAGCCCATCATCGCCATCGCCAACTCCTTCACCCAGTTCGTCCCCGGCCACGTCCACCTCAAGGACCTGGGCCAGCTTGTGGCCGCGGAAATCGAGCGCGCCGGCGGCATTGCCAAGGAGTTCAACACCATCGCTGTCGACGACGGCATCGCCATGGGCCACGACGGCATGCTCTACTCGCTGCCCTCGCGCGAGCTGATTGCCGACGCCGTTGAATACATGGCCAACGCGCACTGCGCCGATGCGCTGGTCTGCATTTCAAATTGCGACAAAATCACGCCCGGCATGCTGATGGCCGCCATGCGCCTCAACATTCCGGCAGTCTTTGTCTCCGGCGGGCCCATGGAGGCTGGCAAGGTTCAGTTGGCGAACAATATCGTCAAGGCCGTTGACCTGATCGACGCCATGATTGTCGCTGCCGACGCCAGGGTCTCCGACGAAGACGTGGCCGAATACGAGCGCTCCGCCTGCCCCACCTGCGGTTCCTGCTCCGGCATGTTCACCGCCAACTCCATGAATTGCCTCACCGAAGCGCTCGGCCTCTCGCTGCCCGGCAACGGCACCATCGTGGCCACGCACTCTGACCGCAAAGAGCTCTTCCTCCGCGCCGGCCGCACCGCTGTCGAGCTTTGCCATCGCTATTACGAGCAGGACGACGCCAGCGCGCTGCCGCGCTCCATCGCCACCTTCGACGCGTTTGAAAATGCGATGACCCTCGACATCGCCATGGGCGGCTCCACCAACACCGTGCTGCATTTGCTGGCCGCCGCGCAGGAGGGCGAAGTGCCCTTCACCATGGCCGACATCGATAGGCTCTCGCGCCGGGTGCCGCATCTCTGCAAAGTCGCGCCGTCCATCGCGACGGTCCACATCGAAGACGTGCATCGCGCCGGCGGCATCATGAACATCCTTGCCGAACTCGACCGCGCGGGCCTCATCCATCGCGATGCGCACACCGTGCACACGCCCACGCTGGGCGACGCCATCGACACGTACGACCTGAAGGGCAAACCTGCCTCCGAGACTGAACTCTTCTTTCGCGCCGCACCCGGCGGCGTGCGCACCGTTGTGCCCTTCAGCCAGTCGGCGCGTTACCCCGCGCTCGATACCGACCGCGAGAAAGGCGTCATCCGCGACAAGGCGCACGCCTTCAGCCTGGATGGCGGACTCGCCGTGCTCTTCGGCAACATCGCCGAAGAGGGCTGCATTGTGAAGACCGCGGGCGTCGACTCCGCGCACCTCACCTTCGCCGGTCCGGCGCGCATCTTCGAGAGCCAGGATGCAGCGGTCGATGCCGTTCTTGGCGACAAAATCGTCGCCGGCGACGTGGTCCTCATCCGCTATGAAGGCCCCAAAGGCGGACCCGGCATGCAGGAGATGCTGTATCCGACCAGCTATCTGAAGTCGAAGGGGCTGGGCAAGGTTTGCGCGCTCATCACCGATGGCCGCTTCTCCGGCGGGTCCTCGGGGCTTTCCATCGGACACATCTCGCCCGAAGCTGCCGAAGGCGGCGCGCTCGGACTGGTCCACGAAGGCGACACCATCGAGATCGATATTCCCAAGCGCGTGTTGCGCGTGGCAGTGAGTGACGAAGAGCTTGCCACACGCCGCGCTGCGATGAACGCCAAAGGCGCAGCCGCATGGAAGCCCGCGGCTCCGCGCACGCGCATGGTCTCAAAGGCTCTGCAGGCCTATGCCGCCATGACCACCAGCGCCAGCCGCGGCGCGGTGCGCGATGTGAGCCAGGTAGCAAAGTAGAAGGATGCTGGTGCCCCACATCTCCTGGTTTTGGAGATGTGGGAGGCCACAACCGCCGGGTGCCTCCGGGCCCACACCTTCATCGTTTTTCACTCCTCAGCAATGAACTCCGCAATCGGGTGCCAGTACTCCGCCGTCGCGTTGTAGAAGGGCTCATTGTGCCGCAGCCCTTCTACGATGCGCAGCTCGGCGCGCTCGCCGCACCAGTCCGCAAGTTGCTTTGCCATAGCGATGGGAAAGAGCCGGTCGTGCGTGGAGTGCACAAGCAAAACCTTCTGCGCGCCGGCACGCAGCGGCTGTTCGGCGTTCCACACGTGAGGAACAAGCGCGGAAAGCGGTGGCACAAAGCCCACGCGCCGCGCGGCCGCGCGAAAGCTGGTGAAGCTGGCGCAGAGAACGATCCTCTCCGCGCGCACGCGATCAAGAATCGCCGGCACAATCCCGGTGCCAAGAGAGAAGCCAAGCAGAGAGATAGGCCCCGGTGTGAGCGTGCGGAGCTGCTCGAACGCCGCAATCGCGTCCTGCTCCAGTTGAGCGGGCATGGGCCAGCCGGTGCTGCGTCCGTATCCCGAGTAGTCGAAGACCAGCGAGGCAACGCCGCGCTCTGCCAGCCGCTGCTGCACCGGCAGCCACTGCTGCACCACCTCGCCAATACCGTGGCAAATGAGCACCGTGCCGCGTGTGGGCTGCTGCGCCGGCGCGGCAAAGACCGCGTCAAGCTGGTTGCGCCCGCTGGCTATCGTGAGCGGAGTCAGTGCAAGTTCCGGCGCGGGAGCAAGCCGCATGCGGCCAAGCAAACGGTCGCGCAAATAAATGGCGCGGCTGCCCACCACCAGCGATGCGGCAAACAGCACGCGTTGCAGTGCGTTGATTTCTCTTGCGGCGTCAGGCATGTGCCTAATCCGCCGGCTCCACCAAATACTGCTCCAGCTTGCCGTCGGGATAGGTGTACGTGGTCAGCCGCAGGCGGCGCGTGGGATACAGAATGCTGAACGAGCGCATCGTCATGCCGCCGCGCAGCTCGTCAGCGGTCTGCCGCAAACTCAGCGGCTCACCCAGCGGCCCCAGGCTGCTTTTGAAATCAGCCACGGCCTGCGCATCGAAATAATCGTTCAAATTCGGCGCCAGCAGCGTGCGATCAATCTCGCCCTTTTGCAGACCAAGGTAGATATCCAGCGCCTGCCGCTCTTCGGGCTTCAGGCTTTTCGAGCCCAGCAGCGTGGACACAACAAGCCGCCCGATTTCTCCGGCGCCGCTGGCCATGTGATTGGTCAGCACCGTCACCGCAATGCCGTCGTCGGGCAGCACCACGTTGTCGGAGACAAATCCCGTCACCTCGCCCGAGTGCTCGATGACACGATGGCCGTTGCTCTCAAATGTCTCAATGCCCAGGCCGTAGTTGGTGCCCTTGCCGTCCTTCAGCTTCACCTCGGTGAACATCGTTTTGTAACTCTCGGGCGAAAGTATCGACTGGTCGATCATGCTGATGTTCCACAGCGCCAGATCGTGCGGCGTCATGGCCAGCTCGCCCGCGGCAAACATCCATCCCGATCCCTCTTTAGGCGCAAGACGCAGCGGCCCCAGCGCGGCGCGCACGTAGGGCGTGGCATCGGTCTGGGTCAACTTGGTTTCGTCCGAATCCCACACCGAGTGCATGCCCAGCTTGTGAAAAACATTGGCTTCAAGAAAGTCCATCAGCTTTTGCCCGCTCACCTTTTCCACAATCAAGCCGGCAATCACAAAGTTGGTATTCGAGTACTGCCACTGCGTGCCGGGCTCAAAGTCGAGCGGCTTCTTGGCCCAGGTATCAATGATGAACTGCGCCGTCGAAGGCTTCATCATCGGCGTCATCAGGTAGTCCTCCGGCCAGTAATCCTGGTAGCCGGAGGTGTGCGAAAGAATTTGCCGGATGGTCACTTCGTCGCCGCGCGTCAGGCCCGGCACGTACTTGCCCACTGCATCGTCCAGCGAGAGCTTGCCCTGCTGTTGCAACAGCAGAATGGCCGCGGCGGTGAACTGCTTCGAGACCGAACCAATGGAGTAGCGCATCTCCGGCGTCGCTACCTTGTCCGGCGCAATATGCGCCAGTCCGTAGGCGTGCGTGTAGACAATCTTGCCGCCTTCCACCACGGCAATCGACGCGGAGGGCACGCCGCGCTTTTGCATCACGCCATCGGCAATGCGGTCAATGCGCGCCCTGGTGGCGGCATCGATGGTGTCGACGGTTTGCGCATGCAGACTGGCGGCAATGGCAACAACGGCAAGGGCGGCAACAATACGAAGCTTCATAGCGCTGGGGTGTACTCCTTGCTTGGCATGGTATCAACAACCGCGGGGCAGGCCCCATCCCATGCGCTGAGATAATGAATTCCGGGCTCCGCGCAAGCACTGTAGGCTTGAACAGGAGCGCGAGGTCACGATGCAAAAACTGATTGACGGGCACAAGCGATTTCATGCCGAGGTCTTCCCCGACCGCAAAAGTCACTTCCATCTGCTTGCCGAGTCGCAGGCGCCAGCCTGGCTGTTCATCACCTGCTCGGACTCGCGCATTGTTCCCGATATGATTCTGGGCACCGAACCCGGCGACCTGTTTATTACGCGCAATGCCGGCAACGTTGTACCGGTCACCAGCCACGATGTGGACGGCTGCACCGCCACCATCGAATATGCGGTGGAAGTGTTGCGCGTGAAACATGCGATTCTCTGCGGGCACTCGGACTGCGGCGCGATGAAGGCCGCGCTGGATAAGGCAAGCCTCGACAAACTGCCCAAGGCGCGCCGCTGGTTGCAGCACGTAGAGGCGGCCTTCGAGCATCGCCAGCCGCTGAACCCCTCCGATGGCGACAATGCCGAACTGGCTTCGCTCATCCGCGGCAACGTGGTGGCACAGCTGGCAAACCTGCATGCACAACCCGCGGTGCAGCATGCCGTCGCGGAGGGCCGCCTCACCGTTCACGGCTGGTATTACGACATCCTTTCCGGCAGCATTGAACAGTACGACGAGCATTCACGGAAATTTCTTCCTCTTCTGGTCTAGACGGCACAATCCTTATACAAAACCAATTTCTGCTGCGCGGCTTTGATGGTATCGTCGAACAAACGGTTGCGTGCCCGCACGATGCGTATCCGCTGCAGTTCACGGCATGTCCACCCTGCGGATGTGACTCTCCCGTGCAAGCGGATTCATGCGATGCGCAGTACGCCGCCGGGCCTGGCTTCGCGCACGGTCGCGCGGAACCAGCCGATCGGCTGTACCATTTGCGAAATTGCTCATCCGGGCTTCGAACCGGCAGCACTTGAACGTTGTTCTTTCAGGGCATCGCCCTCGTGTCGGTGCCGATGAATTGTACGGGCCTAACTACACGAAAGTGAGGATCGACAGATGGCAAAGAATTCCGAACCTCAAACAGCGGCAACGGTGCTTACCGTCGAGGAGATTGCGAATCTGACGCGCGAAGGCGGCACGCCCGCCGATACGCTGATGAACGTGGTAGCGCTGATCGCCACGCGCTTTCGCACCGATGTCTGCTCTGCCTATCTTGTGGAGCCCGACCGTGCGCACCTGGTGCTGGCCGCCACCGTTGGTCTCGATCCGCGCTCCATCGGCACCCTGCGCATGCAGTTGAGCGAGGGCCTCGCCGGTCTGGTTGCTGAAGACGTAATGCCGGTCGCCGTCTCCGATGTCAGCAAGCATCCGCGCTTCAAGTTCTTTGCAGAGGCCGGCGAAGAGGCCTATAAATCGTTTCTTGGCGTGCCGCTTATCGACAAAGGCATTTTGCAGGGCGTGCTGGTGGTGCAAACGCGCGACGTCCGCGCCTTCGGCGATGAGGAAATCCGCCTGCTCACCGATGCCGCCTCGCAGGTTGCTCCGGTGGTGCGCCAGGCGCGCACCCTGGCGCGCTTCATCGCACCCGCGCAGGAAAAGCTGTGGTCGCTGGCGCGCAACATGTGGTGGTGCTGGGACCAGGATTGCGTGGCGCTCTTCCGCGATCTCGACCCCATCCGCTGGCGCGAGCTGAATCAGAACCCCATCTCGCAGCTAATGGAAATTCCGCTGGAGGAGCTCGAGCGCCGCGCCACCGACTTCTCCCTGCACAGCCGCATCAACTACGTCTATCGCCGCCAGCAGGAGTACCTGAATGCCGACCGCACCTGGGGCGCCGAGCACGCCGGTGTCTTGCGTCGCCGTCCTGTCGCCTACTTCTCCGCCGAGTTCGGCCTGCACGAGTCGCTGCCCATCTACTCCGGCGGCCTGGGCGTGCTTGCCGGCGACCACATCAAGAGCGCGTCGGACCTCGACATACCGCTGGTCGGCATCGGACTCTTCTACGGGCAAGGCTACTTTTTGCAGCGCCTGGACGAGACCGGCTGGCAGCGCGAGGAGTACCTTGAGACCGATGTGAACCGCTGCCCCATGCAGCCGGCCATCGGCATCAATGGCGAGCCGGTAGTAGTTGAAACCCAAACGCGCAGTGGAGCCATCAAGGCCAAGGTGTGGCGCGTCAAGGTGGGCCGTTGCGACCTGCTTCTGCTCGACTCGAATGTCGAAGGCAACGCGCCGGAAGATCGCGAGCTGACTTCGCGCCTCTATGGCGGGGATGGCCGCACCCGCATTCGCCAGGAGCTGCTGCTGGGCGTGGGCGGCTTCCGCGCGCTGGCCGCCATGGGCATCTCGCCCGGCGTGCTGCATCTTAATGAAGGACACTCCGGCTTTGCCGTGCTCGAGGCCATTCGCCATCGCATGGTCGAGGAAGGCGTCAGCTTTGAAGCCGCTGCCGGCATGATTCCCCGCGAAGTCATCTTCACCACCCACACGCCCGTTCCCGCCGGGCACGACCGCTTCTCCGCCGAGCTGATGGAAGAGCATCTTGGACCGCTGCGCGACCAGCTCGACATCTCGCATGACAACCTGATGGGCTTCGGCCGCGTGCATCCCAGCGACAACGGCGAAACCTTCTGCATGACGGTGCTGGGCCTCAAGCTTTCGCGCCGCGCCAACGCCGTCTCCTCGCTGCATGGCGAGGTGTCGCGCGCCATGTGGTGGGATCTGCATCCGGGCAAATCGCAGGACGCGGTGCCCATCGGCCACATCACCAACGGCGTGCATGTGCCCTCGTGGCTCGCGCCGCAAATGGGCCGCCTCTACGACCGCCACCTCGGCGTGGACTGGCAGCAGCGCAGCAGCAGTGCGCGCACCTGGGAAGGCATTGACGACGTGGACGACGCCGAGCTGTGGGAGACGCACATGGCCCTCAAGGCCCGTCTGCTCGAGTTCACCCGCCGCCGCGCCGTCGAGCATGCCATCCGCCTCAACGAGGAGCAGGAGACACTCGACGAGCTGGGCCGCGTGCTCTCTCCCGACGCGCTCACCATCGGCTTTGCCCGCCGCTTTGCCACCTACAAACGCGCCAACCTCATCCTGGCCGACATCGAACGCCTCGCCAAAATCGTCAACGACCCCAAGCGCCCCGTGCAGTTTGTCTTTGCCGGCAAGGCCCACCCCCACGACGAGCCCGGCAAAATGGTGCTGCAGCAGATTGCCGAAATGATGCGCGACTCCGAGTTCGCCGACAAGTTCGTCTTCATCGAGGACTACGACATCAACGTGGGCCGCTATCTGGTCCAGGGCGTCGACGTGTGGCTCAACAATCCGCGCCGCCCGCTCGAGGCTTCCGGCACCAGCGGGCAAAAAGTTGTCATGAACGGCGGACTCAACCTCTCCGTGCTCGACGGCTGGTGGGCCGAGGCCTACGACGGCATGAACGGCTTCGCCATCGGCAATGGCCGCACCCACTCGCGCATGGACGTGCACGACGCGCGCGACGGCGAGGACCTCTACCGCGTGCTGCGCGATGAAGTCATCCCGCTCTACTACCAGCGCGACGAGGACGGTCTGCCCCGCGAGTGGATCAAGCGCATGAAGCGCACCATCCGCACCCTGGGCTGGCGCTTCAGCGCAGACCGCATGGTGATGGACTACGCGCGCCTCTGCTACGTCCCCGCCGCCGGCGGCACATCCAGCGAGATCCGCCCGCCCGCATAAACGCAACGCATCGCTCCCGCATCCAACCACCTAACCGGAACCCCCACGAGCGATTCCCGCTCGTGGGTGGTTGCATCATGTTAAAAAGGCCTCGTCCTTTCACCGCCACACCGATCCTCTCTTCGGGAGTGATCGAGGGTTTCGCATGGACCAAGAACAGACGGCAGCGGCTCGACTGGTGGCTTGAGTCTCCCCAGAAGTTTCAGCTGGGATAAGAGCGAAGAGCGCGACGACAGTAGGGTAGTAGATTCTTCTTCATCCGTGTGTGCTCCAATAAGAGCAAGAGGCCATCGTGGAGTACATTTATCGCTTTCGGTCGGTGGATGCGCTGCTCGGAGAACGCACTGAACTCGAGAAGCAGGAGATATTCTTCGCTTCCCCGAAACAGCTTAATGATCCAGTGGAGGGGTACAAAGACCTGTTCTGGAAAGGCGACGTGATCGCTTGGAGAAACTTCCTGCGTCACTATGTCCTATGTCTCATGCAGACGATCCTTCGGGCACTAGAGAACGAAAGTGGCTTTGTCGTCACACCTGATAACTTGCCGATCCGGATGATTCCCGAAGAATTCCGTCCGGAGGTTGCAAGTATCTTCCGTGCCATCTGCGCGAAGATATTTGCCGATCCAGAGTTGGGCGAACTGCCAAATCTGCTCACCGCGAGAGTTTACCCGATTCGCCGGAACGAGCTACTTTCGGTACTTTTCCCGGTTCACTTCCGCCTATTCACGCTGATCTGCACCTCACTCCAGCCGGATGTTCCCTTCCATCCGATCGATGCCTCTTTTCGCGGTCAAGAGGCAAGACCGCTGCGCTTGAAGGAGTCGTTTGCCAGTTTCGACGAATGGGAAACGAAGAATCCCAACAATCCCGACGTCGTTGAAGCGATGACGGCAAGATTCATGAGCACCATCGAACAGACAACCTTCCTTCACGACTACACTGGCGTCAGCAACCAACATGGTCCGGTATGGAGGGTGATCAGCTCGACCTTTCCGAATGTGTATTTACAGAGCCTCGAATACCTTTCGTTCGGGGATTGGTACACCGCGTGCTTTGTGGCTGACCCATCCCAGGCATCGATGTGGGGCTACTACGGCGACAGTCATCGAGGGGCCTGCCTGAAATTCAAGACCACAACCTTGCCAGAAGGAGAGCCCGCACTCTGTCTGAATCGGCAGATCGGTATCGGAGGTCGTCCGCCGCACGCTCCCAAACGCATCTTCGCGTACAGCCCACAGCCGCTGCAGCAGGTGCATTATTCCAACAGATATCCCGAAGTGGATTTCTTCCGTTCTCTAGGTACTCTCGTCCCGGCACAGATTGCATTTTGGTTTTGCGGCGAGGACGGCAGCATAAGCGCGACAGGCAAAGATCTAATACAGCAAACCGATGATTGGCGTAAGAAGTATTGGGCTACGTTCCACGCTGGCGTCACAAATAAGCTGACCGACTGGCAGCATGAGCAGGAATACCGCATCACGCTGCAGAGCAGCTTCGTGGACTTGTCAAATCCTGCGGAACGCACGCTCAAATATCGCTTCGAGGATCTGCAAGGCATCATCTTCGGCATGAACATGTCAGCGGAGGATCGTGCGACTATTGTTCGCATCGTCGCCGCAAAGTGCGCGGAAACGGGTAGAACGGATTTTGAGTTCAATCAAGCGTACTATTCCCGGCTCACTGGGAAGGTAGAAGCTGCGCTGTGGGATCTGGTAAAGTTCCACCCGACGGAGACAACTCCACCATCGCCACCGCTGGCTGGCTCGTAGCACTTCGTCGGGAACAAGGGCGCACATAATAGTGGGTTGTCGTTGCGGTTAGGCAACTGCTGCCAGCAGACCAAATCACTTACCATGCACGGTCCACCGCAAGCCTCGAACCACACCGCTCAGCGGCCATCCTCCCCGCCGCCACTCCTGTCCTCTCCGCTCGCATCGCAAATCCATTTGCAGATAATTTCCCCTCCCCGGCACACAATAACCACAGGCTCAGGGCTGAGAGCTGACGGCTGAAAGCTGACGGCTGTGAGCTGTAAGCTGCAAACCGCTTCGAGGCGAAGAAGAGGAGAAACACCCCCCCCTCCCCCCCCCCGGGTAAGGGCCAGCAAGGGGAACTCTTCGCCGCCGGCCAGACTGCCCAATCGCCAAATTAAACCAACTAGTTTACAATCTAGTTTGTTCATGAAGACCAATCCACAACCCGCTTACACGCCTATCGGCATCTTCGAGGCCAAAACGCGCCTCTCCGAAATTCTGCGCAAAGTCCAGCAGGGTGAACGCTTTACCATCACCGTCCGCGGCCTCGCCGTCGCCGATGTGGTCCCAACTTCGGGTCCGAGCCGTGAACAGGCTATCGAGGCGGTCCGGCAACTGGCTGCCATGCCGCTCGTGCAAGGTGTCTCGCACGAAACCATTCGCTCCTGGATTGAGGAAGGACGCGAATAGTGCGTGTACTTGACGCCTCGATGACGCTTGCCTGGCTGTTCAAACGAGCCGATCCCGCCGAGGCATCTCTCGCCACGCGCGCCTTGAACCAGCTTCCGGATACAGAAACACTCGTTCCGCACATCTGGTTTGCCGAGGTTGCCAACAGTGTTCTGCGCGGCGAGCGGGCCGGTGTCGTCTCTTCAGCACAAGCCGCGTTCTTTCTGGAGCGGCTCGCCGCTTCCAGAATTCAAGTCGACTCTTCCTCGCCATGGTCCGCACAGTCGCGTGCCATCGATCTCGCCCGCCAGCATGCGCTCACCGCGTACGACGCCAACTACCTTGAGCTGGCTCAGCGCTCGCAATCGGAGTTGGCCACCTTCGATCGCCGCCTTGCCGCAGCCGCGCGTCAGGCCGGCATTCGCGTCTTCGGCGACGCGGTATAAGCTGTTTCCACCGCAGGTGGTTGGCCCCACCGCAGGTAGTTGGCCCCACCGCAGGTGGCTAGTGGATGCCTTCGGGCGCCTTGGCATGCTGCACCGGCTTGTCGAAGAGCCACACCGCGCCGGCGCAGAAGAAAGCCAGCAGCGCGGTCCAGCGAAACACATCCACATACGCAAGCAGCGCCGACTGCTGCTCCATCAGTCCATAGATCATGCCGAATGCGCCGGGCTTGCCCTGCGCGCGGCCCAGGTGCTGGCCTAAGTAGCCAGCCAGCGCGGCGGATTTCTGCTGCAGCACCGGATTCGACGGGCTCAGTTGCGCGCCAAGCTCCGTCTGGTGCAGCGCCGCGCGGCGAATCAGCGCCGTAGTGGCCATGGCGATGCCGATCGATCCGCCGATATTGCGCAGCATGTTGAAGAGACCCGTGGCATTGCCCATCTCCTCGCGCTTCAGCGTGGAGGTGGAGAGCGTGGCCAGGGGCACAAACACAAAGCTGAGCGCAAAACCCGTCAGCGTGATGGGAATCAGCAGCGAATACGGGCCGATATCAAGGCTGACCATGCCGAAGTAGAGCGAGCAAACGCCGAAGCCGATGAAGCCGAGGCTTAGCAGCTTTCGACTGTCGATACGTGAACCCAGAATGCCGATAATGGGCGAGCCGACAAACGAGCCAATGCCGCGCGGTCCCACCACAAGGCCAGCGGTGAAAGCCGTATAGCCCATCACCTCCTGGTAGTAGAGCGGCAGCACGGTGATGGTGATGTAGATGCACATGCCCAGCATCGCAATCAGAATGCATCCAGTGCGGAAGTTGCGATTGTGCATCACGCGCAGGTCCACAAGGCCTGTCCGGTTGGTCCACGAGCGCCAGATCCAGCCGATGAGCCCGAAGATGAGCGCAGCCACGGCCCAGCGCACCCACACCGCGCTGAACCAGTCATCTTCCTGGCCTTTATCGAGCACCACCTGCAGGCATCCGGTCCACAGAATCAGCAGGCCAAAGCCCAGATTGTCGAAAGGGCCGACTTTGGCGTTCTTGATGTACGGCGGATCGTGCACGAAGCGCGCGATAAGAAAGACCGCGAGCACGCCCACGGGAATGTTGATGTAGAAGGCATAGCGCCAGCTGTAAGTATCGGTAAGCCAGCCGCCCAGCGTGGGCCCCAGAACCGGCGCCACCACAATGCCCAGACCATAAGCAGCCATAGCCATGGATCGCCTGGCCGGCTCAAAACTCTCCAGCAGGATGGACTGCGAAATGGGCTGCAGTGCGCCGCCGCCTGCACCCTGCAAAACGCGGGCCAGCAGAATGATGCCCAGCGAGGGCGCGGCGCCGCAGAAGAACGAGGCAATGGTGAACAGCACCACGCAGATAAGCAGGAAGCGCTTGCGTCCAAAGCGCCGCGCAAACCAGTTCGAGGCGGGAAGAATGACGGCATTCGCCACCAGGTAGCTGGTCAGCACCCAGGTTGCCTCGGAGTTGGTGGCCGAAAGGCTGCCCGCAATATACGGCAGCGCCACAGAGGCAATCGCCGTGTCCAGCACCTCCATAAAGGTGGGCAGCATGACCGCGACAGTTACCAGCCAGGGATTGACTCCCTGCGTGAGCGGGTAGCGGGATTTGGCGTCCAACGAAGTCATCGAATCAGAGAACTTACGAGATTAAACGATGAGCCGCTTCCGGGACTGTGTTGTGCGATATGGCACCGGCCACAAGAGCGTCATTGCAGTCATCTGGCCTTCTTGGAATACTCCAGTGAAACGGAACCAAACCAGCTTTTGCGCGTCCGTATCGAGGCACTATGACCAGTTCGGCAACTCCAGCCATACGCAGCCTATGGCCCAACAAATTATTGGGGCCTCCGCCGGGGCTAAAGGAATTGAATGTCCTGTGCTGGGGAAGCTTTCTTCTCCTGCTGCTGATTCCCACCTCGATCTTTGCGTATCTGGCACATCGCGCGGGCAAGCAGTTCAGCGATCTTCTGCCTATCGACTTCATCTACTACTACGGCGACGGACAGATTGTGAACCAGTACCCGCCCGAGCGCCTGTACGACTCCGCGCTGCAGCAGACGGTCTTCAACCGCATCTATCCACTGACAGGCGGCGGCTGGAGCATTAGTCCCTATCCGCCGCTTGTCGCCCAGCTTTTCAGCTTCTACGCGCAGTTGCCCATTGCCGCCGCATATGGACTTTGGTTTGTCACGTCGCTCGTGCTGTATTCGTCTGGCTGCCTGTTGGCCTTCAAAGCCGCCTTTCGAGAGCAACCGGTCAAGGTTTCGCTTCTGCTGTTCTTCGCTCTCATTTTTCCGCCGTTTCTGTATTTCACGCTGGTGGTCGGTCAGCTTTCCACGGTTGCGGTCTTTGCACTTGGCGGTGCGGTCTATTTTGAACGCCGTTCCATGCCCCTGGCTGGCGGTGCGGTGCTTTCAATTCTCAGCTATAAGCCCATCCTGCTATTCCTCATCCTTCCCATGCTTTTGCTTACACGCCGTTTCCGCATGCTGTTGGGGTACACCGGCGGGGTGGCATTTTTCATCTCGCTCGCCACAGCTCTCTCGGGGATCCGCATTTGGTCAGCGTATGCAGGCATGATTCATGAGTGGCTGCGTGGCGCGGGGGTGCACGGACAGGCCGTCTTCAGGCGTTCGCTGCTGGTGGATTTGAATTCGTTCCTCTATGCCGTTCCAGGTGGCAGATCGATGCCCGTAATGCTCCTGGCATGCGCCCTAGCCGTGGCACTGCTCGCATGGGGAATTTGGCTTCTGTGGCGCTCGGCAAATGCGAGCGAAGCAATTCAGCACCTCGTTTGGGCGGTGGTCATCACCTGGACGCTCATGCTGAATATATATGCGCCCATTTACGACTGCTCCATCCTGGCGATCTCCGTCGGACTCACTCTCGGAGCGCTGAGTTCGCTCCAGCGAAAGTCTGCCGTGGCGGCAGTGGGCTTCATCGGCATGCTCATCTTTGTGACCTCGATTTTCACCGGGCAATTCGCCGAGCAACATGGCCTGCAAATAATCACCCTCGTAATTGCGGCGCTGGGCCTTCTCCAGATCGGCCTGCTCCATAAGGCCATTGCCAGCCGACAGCTGCTAAAGTGCTGTAGCGGCGTGCCGTCGGCCGCCACCTTGACACCTTGATTTCGCGGTTCCTAGAATCAAGAGGGAGAGCCTGGACTCACAGGATGATTTAACATTTTGATGAGACTAGAGTTAGGCGCCATGCGGCAACCGTAACCGGCCTCAGCCGATACACTTCTGCCGAGCAAGGAGAGCGATGCCGGAGCTGCGCATCAGTCCGCGTGAGCGGCTGGTTCTTTCGGCCATTACCGAGCTCTACATCGCCACGGGCGAACCCGTGGCCTCGCAGGCGGTTGCGCGTCTGTTTGCCGACCGCGGCGGCCTGAGTTCAGCTACCATTCGCAATGTGATGGCAACGCTGGCCGAGCAGGGACTGCTGGAGCAGCCGCACACCTCCGCCGGGCGCGTGCCCACTGCTGCCGCCTTCCGTTTTTACGTCGACCAGATTGCCCGCCCGGAGCGAATGCTGAATCAAGCTGCTGCCACGGCTTCTCCCATGAGCGAGGCGCGGCGCGGCCAGATTGAAGATAGCTTCACCGGCGTCTCCTCCTCGCGCGACTACCTGGAGCGCACCTCGCAGGTGCTGGCGCTGCTTTCGCATGGACTGGGCGTGGCTTTGGCCGGCTCCACTGCCGCGCAGGTGCTGGAGCACATTCACTTCTCGCGGCTTTCCACCGGCCGCGTGCTGGCCGTGCTGGTTACGCAGGCCGGCGCCGTGCAGGACCGCGTGCTGATTGTTGATCGCGACCTGGCGCAGTTGGACCTTGAAACCGCGGCGCGCTATCTGAATGAGAACTTCCGCGGCTGGATGGTGGACCGCATTCTTGCCGAAGTCACGCGCCGTATGGAGGTGGAGCGCGAGGCCTATCACCAGCTGCTGAGCTCGGTGGAAGAGCTTTGCCGCAAAGGTGCGCTGATCACCGAGGCAGACCCGGCGCTGTTTGTGGACGGTATGGCCAACCTGATTGCCACCGAGCAGGACCGGGAGCGGCTGCGGCAGATGCTGCTGGCGCTCGAGGCCAAGCAGAGACTGATAGAGCTGCTGAATGCCTATGTGGACGGCCGCCAGCAGGAGGTTCGCGTCGTCGTCGGTCTGGATGAAAACACTCCCGCCATGCAGGATTTGGTACTGATTGGCGCGCCTGCCCGCCTGGGCGGCTCCGGACTGGGCACCGTAGCCGTAATTGCCCCTACGCGCATCCAATATCAGGAAATGATTCAGGCTGTTAGCTATATTGCCGGCCTCTCCGAGCGCCTGCTCGACATCCCTTCCGGCAAAGGCCCCGGGCAGTAGCCCCGGCGGCGCCGCGGCGGGAACCGTTCCCTCGTTCCCGCGCATCTCTCTTAACAGGTGACTTGTGCGTATCGCCGCCGAGCGCCGGGGAATTTATCATTGAAACTGAAGAATAATCTTTGGAGATCGCGCAAGAGCATGACTGAACAGGAAACCCCATTGACCGCGCCGGAAAACGCGGACGCCGCAGGCGTCGCGGAGAGCGCGGACACAAGCGAAACCACCAACCCCGAACTGGCTGCTCTGAAGGCAGAGCTGGAACAGGTGAAGGGCGAACGCGACCAGTTGCTGGACCGGCTGGCCCGCATGCAGGCCGAGTTCGAGAACGCGCGCAAGCGCACCGAGCGCGAAAAGCAGGAGTACCGCGACTTTGCCGTAGGCAGCGTAGTGGAGCAGTTTCTGCCCGTGCTGGACAACTTTGAGCTGGCTCTGAAGGCCACCGGCTCCGCCGAGCAGTTGCGCTCGGGCGTGGAGCTGATCGTCAAGCAAATGGAAGAGGTGCTGCGCGGGCTGCAGGTGCTCCCGGTGCAGTCGGTGGGCACGGAGTTCGACCCGCGCCATCACGAAGCCCTGGGCAGCGTGGAGCGCGAAGACATGCCCGACCAGCATGTGGCCGAGGAGATTCGCAAGGGCTACAAGCTGCGCGAGCGGCTGCTGCGCCCCGCGCTGGTGCGCGTGGCCTCGAACCCCAAACAGGTGAACGAGTAATCGATCCCGGAAGAAGATGAGTTCCAAGACAAACGTGAGCAAAGCAGACTACTACGAAGTTCTCGGCGTATCGCGCGAGGCCAGCGACCAGGAATTGAAGAGCGCCTACCGCAAGCAGGCGATGAAGTATCACCCTGACCGCAACCCGGGCGATCGCGCCGCCGAGGAAAAATTCAAAGAGGCCAGCGAGGCCTATCAGGTGCTGAGCGACGCCGACAAGCGCGCCGCCTACGACCGCTACGGCCATGCCGGCGTGAGCGGCGGCGGGCAAGGCGGATTCTCGGGCTTCTCCGGCAGCGTGGACCTGGGCGACATCTTCGGCGACCTGTTCGGCGAGATGTTCAACATGGGCGGTGGGCAGCAGCGCGCCAGCCGGCAACGCCGCGGCGACGACCTGCGCTTCGACCTGACCATCGACTTTGAAGAGTCGGTCTTCGGTACGGAAAAGGAAGTGCGCATCCGCCGCATGGAGAGCTGCGGCACCTGCCACGGCTCCGGCAGCGCCAGCGGCCGCGGCCCCAGCGTGTGCCCGCAATGCCAGGGACGCGGCCAGATCCGCTACCAGCAGGGCTTTTTCTCCGTTGCGCGCACCTGCTCGGCATGCGCCGGCACCGGATCAGTTGTCTCCGACCCCTGCCAGGCCTGCCACGGCGAAACCCGCATTACGCGCGAGATGAAGCTGAAGGTTAAAGTGCCTGCAGGCGTTGAGGAAGGCACGCGCATCCGCTACGGCGGCGAAGGCGATGCAGGCCGCGCTGGCGGCCCCAGCGGCGACCTGTACGTGGTGCTCGCCGTGCGTGCGCACGACTTTTTTGAGCGCGAAGGCTACGACCTGCGCTGCGTGATGCCCATCAGCTTTCCCCAGGCCGCTCTGGGCGCGGAGATCGAAGTTCCGGCGCTGGACGGCGGGGTTGAGCTCAAGGTGCCCGAGGGCACGCAGAGCGGACGCGATTTGCGCATCAAAGGACGCGGTGTGCCGCATCTGAACGAGCGCGGTCGCGGCGATTTGGTGGTCACGGTAATTGTGCAGACACCCAAAAAGCTGACCAAGGCGCAAAAGGAACTGATCGGGCAGCTGAGCCAGTCGCTTTCGGTGGATAACAAGCCCACGGCACCCTCCCTGCTGGACAAGATGAAAGACCTGTTCACCTAGGCAAACCACACCGGTACGGATACCCTAAAGCGCTGCCGCGACTGGCCTGTTGCGGCGGTATAATCGGGCCAATGCCACTGAGCCCGCGCACAAAACTGGGCCCCTACGAGATACTTGCGCCCATCGGCGCCGGTGGTATGGGCGAAGTGTATCGCGCCCGCGACGTGCGCCTGAACCGCGACGTCGCCCTGAAAGTCCTGCTCAACTTCTCCGGTTACGACCCGGTGCGCATGCAGCGCTTTGAGCAGGAGGCGCGCGCCGCCGCAGCCCTCAATCACCCCAACATCGTTGCCGTCTACCAAATGGGCAGCTATGAAGGCGTGCCCTTTCTGGTCACGGAGCTGCTTGAAGGCGAGTCCATGCGCGAGCGGCTGGAAGTTGGGCCGCTTCCGCTGCGCCAGGTGGTCACCTACGGCGCACAGATTGCCCGCGGCCTGGCCGCGGCGCACCAGAAGGGCATCGTCCACCGCGACCTGAAGCCTGAAAACCTCTTTCTGACCAAACACGGGCAGGCCAAGATTCTCGACTTCGGCCTGGCGCGCTCCACCATGACGCCCGTAGTCGACCTGCAGGCCGGCACGCCCAACGAAGCCAAAACCGAAACCGGCGTGGTGATGGGCACGGCCGGGTACATGTCGCCCGAGCAGGTGCGCGGCAAAACGGTTGACCATCGCAGCGACATCTTCTCGTTCAGCGCCGTGCTGCACGAAATGATTACCGGCAAGCGCGCCTTCGACAAGGGCAACTCCGTCGAGACGATGACCTCGATTTTGAATGAGGAGCCGGCCGCGCTTTCCGCCATTGCGCCCAACACTCCGGTGGCCCTGCAGCGTCTGGTGCAACGTGGCATGGAAAAGGACCCCGATCTGCGCTTCCAGTCGGCCTCTGACATGGCCTTTGCGCTGGAGTCGCTGATTGACGCGCCCTTCCTCAACACACCCACACTGCCCGCGGCTCCGGTGGTCGAAGAGAAGAAGCCCAAGCCAAGGCGCGAGATCAAGCTCGGACGCCCGGCGGCGATTGCCGGTGGCGCCATTGCCCTGGTGCTGATTCTGGTCCTGCTCTTCCGTCCAACGCCGCAGCCATCGGTCTCCAACTACGTACAGTTGACGCACGACGGCGTACAGAAATCGCTGCTCGGCTCCGACGGCACGCGGCTTTATCTGAACCTGATCACCTCGGCGCAGCAATCGGTGGCCATGATTCCCACCGCCGGCGGCGACCCCGGGCAGCTGCACCTGCCCAATGCGGACATGTCCGTGGTTTCGCTCACGCCCGACGGCACCGAATTTCTTATGGTTCAAGGCAAGGGCGTGCCGGCAACCGGTCCGCTCTGGTCCATCCCGGTCATCGGCGGCTCCGCGCGGCGCCTGGGAGACATCGTGGCCTCCGCGGCGGCCCTCTCGCCCGATGGCCGCTTGCTGGTCTACATTCGCGGCGGCGAGCTCTATCTGGCGCACTCTGACGGCACCGCCTCGCAAAAGCTACTGGCCATGAACAGCTTTCTTGCCGATCCCGTGTGGGCGTCCAACGGCGCGCGCCTGCGCTTCAGCTCTTCGGACGGATTCGGCCCCGACAT
>DASVLI010000221.1:0-3123 GCA_036384955.1 Occallatibacter sp. | reverse complement strand
TGGGCGAAGACGAGCTCAAATCCGGTATCCTGACAGTGAAGGACTTCTCCACAGGCATTCAGACCAAGGTTCCGCGCGCGGAGCTGGTGGCGCATCTCGCCCAGCCCGCCGCTGAGTAGAAGGACAACCGTAGTGCTCGATTTTCTAGGTACGCTTGAACGCACGCACATGTGCGGTGACCTGCGCTCGGCACACGTCGGGCAAACTGTAGTTTTAATGGGCTGGGTGAACCGCCGCCGCGACCACGGCAATCTCATCTTCCTTGACCTGCGCGACCGCACAGGTATTGCCCAGGTGGTTCTCGACAAGGAACTTGTTCCCGACGGCCATGCCAAGGGCGAGCAGGTGCGGCCCGAGTACGTTGTGGCCGCCGTGGGCAAGGTTCGCCTGCGCGACAAGGACGCTATTAATCCCAAGATGGAAACCGGCGAAATTGAGATTGAGACCACCGAGCTGCGCGTGCTGAACGATACGCGTCTGGCGCCGTTCTCGCCTGCTGAAGAGGCCATCCAGAACGAGGAAGTGCGGCTGAAGTACCGCTACGTGGACCTGCGCCGCGCCGAGATGCAACGCAACTTCCGGCTGCGGCACGACATTACGCTGGCCGTGCGCGAGAGCCTGTCGAACCAGGGCTTTCTCGAAATCGAGACGCCGATTCTCACCAAGTCCACGCCCGAGGGCGCGCGCGATTTTCTGGTGCCCAGCCGTGTGCATCCCGGCGAGTTCTACGCACTGCCGCAATCGCCGCAAATCTTCAAGCAGATTCTGATGATCTCCGGCTTTGACCGCTACTTTCAGATCGCGCGCTGCTTCCGCGACGAGGATTTGCGCGCCGACCGCCAGCTGGAGTTCACGCAGATCGATCTGGAGATGAGTTTCCCGCGCCGCGAGCACGTCTTCGCGGTGGTGGAGAAGTTTTGCGCCGCGGCCTGGGCCGCTGCGGGCGTTACGCTGCCCACACCCTTTCCGCGCATTACCTACGACGAGTCGATGCGCCAGTACGGCACCGACAAGCCCGACCTGCGCCTTCCCGGCCTGGTCGATGTGCGTTCGGCCTTTAGCGATGAGGACCTTGGCAAGCTGGCCATTGATACCGCGCTGCCGGTGGTGGCCTTCCGCATTCCCAAGGTGGGCGAGCTGAGCCGCAAGGAGCGCGAAGACAACCATCCGCTCTTCGATCTGAAGAAGGGCGCCAAGTTTATCGATGACTTCAAGCGCCTGGCGAAGGGTTTCCCCGATGCTGTGGCGAAGATTCTTGAGCTGACCGGCGCGGCCGATGGCGATTTTGTCCTTGTGGTTGCCGGCGACCCGACGCATCCCGTCAAGGCCAGCGACACCAAGTTTCCCGGCCGCTTAAGCGAGCGCGAGATTAATGTTTATGCGGCCGCGGGCAACTTTCGCACGGAGCTGGCGAAGAAGTATGCCGACAAGCATGGCGCGTTCGGCGTGACCGATGAGGTGGTAAAAGGCGCAGATCCGTGGAGCGGCGGAAAGAGCCTTGACGGCGCAGCGGCTTTCCATCCCATCTGGATTGTCGACTTCCCGATGTTCGAGTTCGATTTGGCCACGGGCAAGTGGATGCCGGCGCATCATCCGTTTACCGCGCCGTACGAGGCGGACATGGCGAACCTGGTGAGCGATCCGGCCTCGGTCCGCGCCGACTGCTACGACCTGGCGATGAACGGCCTTGAGCTCGGTTCGGGATCCATTCGTATCCACCGTAAGGATGTGCAGCAGCAGATTTTTGCTTCGCTTGGCATCAGCGATGAAGAAGCACACAAGCGCTTTGGCTTCTTCCTGGATGCGCTGGAGTACGGCACGCCTCCGCATGGCGGCATTGCGCTGGGTCTGGACCGCATTGTGATGCTGCTGACCGGCGCGCCCAGTTTGCGCGAGGTTATCACCTTCCCCAAGACGGCGAAGGCGATTGACGTGATGGCGGACGCACCGACAACTGTGACTGAGCAGCAACTGAAAGAGCTACACATTCGCGTGGCGCTGAAGAGCTAGAGATGGATGGTCAGGCTGCGGCTGCGGATTTGGCTTCCGCGGCCTCGGCCACCAGCCACATGTTGTCCGAGGTCGGCATGCGATCCGCGATGCCGAAGCGCACCACTTTGAATCCAGTGGCCTGCAGAAGCTGCACGAGCGTCGCCGGCGTGAAGTAGTTCACGTGGTCGGGGAAGCGGAAGCCGCACCAGCGTTTTCCACGCAGTTCGCGGTTCCAGCATGCGTAGTTCGGCACCTTCAGAATGAGCCGCGCCCCTGGGTGCATCACCTGGCGTGCGGCTTTGAGGACCTCAGCAGCGCGCGGTTCGTGCTCCAGGTACGAGCCCATCAGAACGCCGTTGAAGTGGCCGCGCGGAAACTTGCCCATCGCAGTGGGCGCATCGCCCTGCATGGCCGAGCCGCCGCGTTGCGCAAAGATCTCATTCGCAACCCGGCTCAGCTCTTTTGAAATTTCAACACCATAGGGAATGTAGTCCGTGGGAAATCCGGCGAGCGTATGGCCGCCTGCGCAGCCCACATCCAGAATCGGTCCGGGCGCCACATATTTGCTGACCAGATCGAGCAGCTTGTCGCGCTTCAACAATTTTTGCAATGCTGCCTTGGGCATGCGGCCCAGCTTGTAGAGCACGGGATTGCGCGCGCGCCGGGCTTTGCCCTCGGCGGCAAAAGTCTTCTCCCATGCCAGGTCTTCTTCCAGCATTTCCACGGTGGGAGGATTTTGAAGCCAGACCATGGAGCAGCGAGAGCACTGCAACAGGCGCCAGGGCGCCTCGGCATACCGGCTGGGCGTGTCTGTTGCCTCGGTGGAGCCGCACACCGGGCATGAATTCCGTTCCGGGCCAGTCTGCATAAGGTTCATCGTATATGAGTCTTTGGTCGAGCTTCAATCACCGGTGGACTCGGCGACCTGCTCCGGCGCAGTGATGGATTCGGTGTCGATGGAGAGGCAGCGGCCCAACTGGCCGAAGTCGCTGGTCCAGCGTGCAAGTTCTTCCTCCGGCAGCGCCTGAACCTCGTGCGCGCCGGTGCGCAAAATCTCGTACCAGATGTTCTGCGCTTGCCACAGGTTCAGATCGAAGGGCATTTCCATCAGCGCACGCGCCAGGGCCAGCG
>DASVLI010000220.1:0-8354 GCA_036384955.1 Occallatibacter sp. | reverse complement strand
GACCTCATTGTGTTGAGTCGAGAACGGTAGGACAGGACTTCAGCCCTGTCACTATGCCTCATCGCATCGAAAGGGCTTTAGCTAAAGCCGCTGCCCTGTGGGTAGGCTGATGCGCAGGGCTAAAGCCCTGCTCTACCGCTTCTCGTGACGATGCTGAACCTGCACTTGCTCATCGCGCGTAATATCCCGTCCGCGCCCGCACGCGGTACGACGAATCCCCCACCGTAATTTGCACCTTGTGAAACACCCCGTCGCGCGAGCGATGCGTGGAGTGGTAGCCCACCGAGTAGAGCGAGCGCAGTTCGTCCGCAATCTGCTCGAAGGCCTTGCGCACGTCGTCGTGCAACGCGTCGTAGTCGCTGCCGCCGGTCTCGCCGGAGAGGTGATGCAACGCCGCCATGCCCTGGCGCGCGCCAGCCGTGCGGCTCTCCTTCTCGTTTGTGTAGCGGATGGAGTAAATCAGCGTGTCGGTGTCCTGCGCCGCTCCAATCGCATCCAGCAAATCGCGGGCGCTGGAGTTCTCCTCGCCATCGGTAAACAGCACCAGCGCGCGGCGGCGCCCCTGCGCCTGCGACAGCTTTTGCTGAACGCTGTAATAGACCGCGTCGTAGAGCGCGGTGCCGCCCTCGCGCGTCTCGTCGGGCTCAATTTCGGGGAAGTTCCTCTCGCCCTTGTCGAAGCGCTTCATGCCGTCCAGAACCGCGTCGATGCTGGAGGTGGTGTCGTTGGTGAGCCGCAGGTGATTGCCGAAGCAGATGCTGAAAACCTCATCTTTCGGCCCCACCACAGTTTGCAAAAACCTCTCCACATCCTTCAAGTGCCGCTTGATAAACTTGCTCTGACTGTCGCTGGCATCGACAATAAGCCCCAGCGAGAGCGGCAGGTCCGACTCCTTGCCAAAGAAGGCAATGGTCTGTGGATCGCCATCCTCGGTGACGTGAAAGTCCTCGCGCGTCAGGCCTTTGACCAGCGTTCCATTGGGCTGGTGCACGCTGAAGGTGAAATCGATGAGGTGGGTTTCGCTCTTGAAGAGCGGCACGTCATTTTGCTGGGCATGTGCCATGCTGAAGGCCGCAACCAGAACCGCGAGCGAGAGAAGGGAAGTCCGCAAGTGCACCATGGGCAGCAGTATAGGGCCGCGAGGGGCACGGAGCGTTTTCGGCGAGATTTCCACCACAGACGAACCGGCTTTGACCTGCTAGAATCGATTGAATCCACTCCTCGGAGAGGCAATGCAGGCGATCCTTGCGCTCGAAGACGGGCGCATATTCCGCGGCCAGGGCTACGGTCACCCAGGCGAATGCCAGGGTGAGGTGGTATTTAATACTTCCCTTACTGGCTATCAGGAAATTGCAACCGACCCGTCTTATGCTGGCCAGATAGTAGTACTCACCAATCCCCAAATCGGTAATTACGGCACCAACCAGGCAGACAACGAAGCGGCCAAGCCCTATATCGAGGGCCTGATCGTCCGTGAGTTCTCGCCCATCAGTTCCAACTGGCGCTCGGAACAGGTGACCGACGAGTACATGGAGCGCTTCAAGGTTCCGGTGCTGGCCGAGATTGACACCCGCGCCCTGGTGCGCCACCTGCGCACGCACGGCGTGATGCGCGGCGTGATTTCGACCGGCGTCTCGAATCCGGAAGCTCTGGTCCAAAAGGCCAGAAGCATTCGCAAGATGGATGGGACGGATCTGGCGAAGGTGGTCTCCACCAAGTCGATTTACACCTTCGACGAGAGCGACCCGCGCAACCAGAGCGGAGATTTTTTGCTGCCGCAGCAGTCGGAGGCCGCACCGCTGCATGTGGTGGCGTATGACTTCGGCATCAAGCAGAACATTCTGCGCATGCTCACGCGCGAGGGCTGCAAGGTCACGGTGGTTCCGGCCGAAACATCCGCCGACGATGTGCTGGCGCTGAAGGCCGACGGAATCTTCCTCTCCAACGGCCCCGGCGACCCCGAACCTGTTGAGTATGCCGTCAAGTCGATTCGCCAGTTCCTTGGCCGCGTGCCGGTCTTCGGCATCTGCCTGGGGCATCAGCTGTGCGGACTCGCTCTCGGCGGCAAGACGTACAAGCTCAAGTTCGGCCACCACGGCGGCAACCATCCAGTGCGCAACAACGCCACCGGCAAGGTGGAGATTACCGCGCACAACCACAACTTCGCGGTGGATCCCGACAGCGTGAACGCCAACGATGTGGAACTGACGCACGTGGACCTGAACGACAACACGCTCGAAGGCCTGCGCCACAAATCGCTGCCGCTGTTCAGCGTGCAGTACCACCCCGAAGCCGCGCCCGGACCGCACGACTCGCACTATCTGTTCCGCGACTTCAGGAAGATGATGGAGGAGTGGAAGGGATGACTTTCACGGCAACCAACAGGACAGGTATTTCCAGGCAGCGGGGCTTTTGGCTCCGCTGTTTTTTGGGCCTTGCCCTGATGACTCTCTGCATGGGTACAACAGGCTTCGCCCAGCTCGACATGCCCAAGCCTTTCCGCGTTTCGCACTTCGAAGGCGTGGTAATGAGCCCCTACTGCAAGCCCGTTGAGAATGCCGACGTTTCGCTGACGCGGAATGGCAAGGTCGCCTTCTCCACGCGTACCGACGCCGCTGGTCACTTCAAGCTCGACAACGTGGAAGGCCAGTTCGTCTTCCACGTCAAAACGCCGGAGTACTCCGTGGTTGCGCGCGATGTGGTCATCGGATTCGAGATTGCCACCGCGATTCACGGCAACCGGCTTTATGTGATTCTCGGCCCCGGAGCCTGCAGCGACGATTGCTCCTCGGTCTTCACCCACAAGGGTGATTTTGAAAAAGCCATGCGCAAGCTGGCAAGACACAACAAGAAGTAGCAGGGCACGCACGCGAGTTTTTTTGACAAGTTCAAACAGGGAAAAGAAGAAAAGAATGCCGCGCAGAAATGACATCCAGAAAATCCTCGTGATCGGCTCCGGCCCGATCATCATTGGCCAGTCGGCCGAGTTTGACTACTCCGGCACGCAGGCCTGCAAGGCGCTCCGGCAGGAGGGCTACGAAGTCGTCCTCGTCAACTCGAATCCGGCCACCATCATGACCGACCCCGAGCTGGCCGACCGAACCTATATCGAGCCGCTCACAACCGAGTATGTCGAGGAGATCATTCGCAAAGAGGCCGCAATGCTCGCTCCCGGCTCCGGCAAGTTCGCGCTGCTGCCCACCGTGGGCGGACAAACCGCGCTCAACCTCGCCGTGGACCTGGCCGACGCCGGCATTCTCGACAAGTACAACGTGGAGCTGATCGGCGCCAAGCTCGACGCCATCAAGAAGGCCGAAGACCGCCTGCTCTTCAAGGACGCCATGCTGCGCATCGGCCTTGAAGTTTCAAAATCCGCGTTGGTCAACAATCTGCGCGACGGTTTGGACTTCGCCAGCAAGCTCGGCTTCCCGGTTCTGATTCGCCCCAGCTTCACGCTCGGCGGCTCCGGCGGCGGCATTGGCTACAACCGCGAAGAGTTGATGGAAATCCTGGCCCGCGGCCTCGACCTCTCGCCCGTGCACGAGTGCCTTATCGAAGAGAGCGTGCTTGGCTGGAAGGAATACGAGCTGGAGGTGATGCGCGACCTGGCCGACAACGTCATCATCATCTGCTCCATTGAGAACTTCGACCCGATGGGCGTGCACACCGGCGACTCCATCACCGTGGCTCCGGCGCAAACGCTCACCGACCGTGAGTACCAGAAGATGCGCGATGCGGCCATTGCCGTGATGCGTGAGATTGGCGTTGAGACCGGCGGCTCCAATGTGCAGTTCGCCGTCAATCCGCTTGACGGTCGCATGACCGTTATCGAAATGAATCCGCGCGTCTCGCGCAGCTCCGCGCTTGCCTCCAAGGCAACGGGATTTCCCATCGCGAAAATCGCGGCCAAGCTTGCCGTGGGCTACACGCTCGACGAGATTCCCAACGACATCACGCGCAAGACGCCGGCCTGCTTTGAGCCGACCATCGATTACGTTGTCACCAAAATTCCCAAGTGGCAGTTCGAGAAATTTCCCGGCGCCGACGACGTGCTTGGGCCGCAGATGAAATCCGTTGGCGAAGTGATGGCCATCGGCCGCACCTTCAAGGAATCGCTGATGAAGGCCTGGCGCGCGCTTGAGACCGGCAAGAAGACCGGCGCCGAAGTGCTCGATCCACGCCGCCTGACGCAGATGCTGGTGACGCCGCGGCCTGAGCGGCTGGGCTACATCCGCTTCGCCTTCGAGCGCGGCATGAGCGTGCGCGAAGTGGCGCGCCTCACCGGCATGGACCCGTGGTTTCTGCACCAGATTCGTGAGATTACGCTGGAGCAGCAGCAGATTGCGAAGACCACGCCGAAGCAGATTGATGCCGAGCAGATGCTGAAGTTGAAGCGCATGGGTCTGAGCGATGAACGCATTGCCGCGGAGTGGAAGCTTGAAGGCCACGACGGCATCAAGCAGGTGAGGGAACTGCGCGAGGGCATGGGCATCAAGCCGGTGTTCAAGCTGGTGGATACCTGCGCCGCCGAGTTCGAGTCGATGACGCCGTACCTCTACTCCACTTATGACGAAGAGGATGAGGCGCCGCCGACCGACAAAAAGAAGATCATCATTCTGGGCTCGGGTCCAAACCGCATCGGCCAGGGCATTGAGTTCGACTACTGCTGCTGCCACGCCTCATTCGCGCTCAAGGATGACGGCTTTGAAACCATCATGGTGAACTGCAACCCTGAGACAGTTTCAACCGACTACGACACCAGCGACAGGCTCTACTTTGAGCCGCTGGTGCTTGAAGACGTGCTCGCGATTCACAATCACGAGTCGAGCTCCGGCGCTGAGGTCGGCATGATTGTGCAGTTCGGCGGCCAGACTCCGCTGAACCTGGCACAACGGCTGCGGACGGCCGGCGTGAAGATTGTCGGTACGTCGCCAGAGTCCATCGATCTTGCCGAAGACCGCAAGCGCTTCGGCAGGCTTCTCGAAGAGTTGGAGATCCCACAGCCCGCCGGCGGCACCGCGACCAGCGTGGATGAGGCGCTGGCCATCGGCGAGCGCATTGGCTACCCGGTGCTGGTGCGGCCCAGCTACGTGCTCGGCGGACGCGCCATGGTTATCTGCTACGACGCGGCCGAAGTGGCGCGCTACATGCGCGAGGCGGTCGAGTACTCGCAGGAGCGGCCGGTGCTCATTGACCACTTCCTCGAATCAGCTATCGAAGTCGACATCGACGCGCTCTGCGACTCGAAGGACGTGGTCATCGCCGGCATCATGCAGCATATTGAAGAGGCCGGCATTCACTCCGGCGACTCGAGTTGCGTGCTCCCCGCGGTCAGCATTCGGGCTGAAACGCTGGACACGCTGCGCACCTACACGCGCAAGCTGGCGCTGGCGCTCAAGGTCGTCGGTCTGGTCAATCTGCAGTTCGCCATTCAGCGCGACAAGAGCGGTAAGGACAACGTCTACGTCATCGAAGTAAATCCGCGTGCCTCGCGCACGGTGCCTTACGTCTCAAAGGCAACTGGCATTCCTCTGGCCAAGGTTGCCTCTCGCCTAATGACCGGCCGCGCGCTCAAGGATCTGCTGCCCGAGCAGCTGGCCAGTGGACGCGACCTCGACGTGGGCTCCTACTTCTACGTCAAGTCACCGGTCTTCCCGTGGTCCAAGTTCGCTGGTGTCGATACGGTCCTGAGCCCGGAGATGAAGTCGACCGGCGAAGTGATGGGCGTTGGCGCTACGTTCGGCGAGGCCTTCGCCAAGGCTCAACTCTCGGCCGGGCAGGTGCTGCCCACCAAGGGCACGGCCTTCTTCAGCGTTGCCGACCCGGACAAGTCCGCGACCGTGGCGCTTGCCAGGCGGTTTGTCGATCTCGGATTCAAGCTGGTCGCCACCGAAGGCACTGCGAACGCCATCGAAGCCGCGGGCATTGTGGTGGAGCGCGTCTTCAAGGTGAAGGAAGGCCGGCCCAACGTCGTCGACCTGATCAAGAGCGACCGCATTCAACTCGTCATCAACACACCGCGCGGACAGGAGACCTTCTTTGACGAGAAGGCGATTCGCCGCGCCGCGGTGCTGGCGCGCATTCCCACCATCACCACGCTCAGCGCCGCGCAGGCCGCGGCAGAGGCAATTGCCGCGCTGCAACGCCATAGCGTGACGGTGAACGCGCTGCAGGAGCTGCACGCGCAGCGATAATGCACGCAGCGCATTGTTAAATTCGCCGAAGATTTCCTCTCGCACGCCGATAAGGCTGGCGGGAGGGAGTCATGGCAACGTTCAACTTCATTCCGCTGGAGTGCTTCTGGCGCCTGTGCGGTCAGCAGCTCGTTTGCTATTGGATCGAGAGCCGCATGCAGTGCGCCGCATGAGACCGACGCGCAGGCGGCGTGGGAAATTAGAATAGAACCATGCTGATTGAAGGTGTCTTCACCGCCGCCACCACGCCCTTTTATCCCGACGAGAGGCTGTACCTGCGCAAGCTCGAGGCCAACGTGGCGCGCTACTCGCGCAGCCTGCTGTCTGGCATTCTGATTCTGGGCTCCACCGGCGAAGCGCCCGCGCTCAGCGAAGAAGAATCACGCGTGGTGCTGCGCGCCGCCATCGACGCAGCCGCGCCGGACAAGGTGATGCTGGCCGGCGTGGGGCGCGAGTCCGCGCGCACCACGATCGACCTGTCCGAAGCCGCCGCCGAGTATGGATACGACGCCGTGCTGGTGCGCACGCCAACGTACTACTCCACGCAGATGACTGAGGCCGCGGTGCGCAACTACTTCAGCACGGTTGCCGATCACTCGCCGCTGCCGGTGCTGCTCTACAACATTCCGCGCTGCGTTCCCTACGACATTCCCGTGGCGATGGTTGCCGAGTTGGCGCATCATCCCAACATCATCGGCATCAAGGATTCAAGCGGCGACGTCGCGCGCCTGCGCGCCACGCTCGAAGCCGTGAAGGATGCACCGAAACGCACCGTCACCGTGACACCCGTCTTCGAAGCGGCAACCGGACGCATGTTGAAGCCGGTCGCGCCTTCTATGGAAGCCGCAACATTCGTCTCCGCTGAGTCGCTCGGCTCCGGTATCGCCGTGGCCTCCGCGCCGCCCGCGCCCGCTGTCCGCACGCGCACCAAGGAGGTCGGTTTTCAGGTGCTTACCGGCTCGGCGTCGATTCTGCTGGATGCGCTCGAAGCCGGCGCTTCTGGCGGCATTCTTGGCCTGGGCGCATGCGCGCCGCAGGCCTGCTGCGAGATTCACCATGCGTGGAAGGATCACGACCTGGCGCTGGCGCGCGCCAAGCAGGAGCGCGTGCTCAAGGTAAATCAGCGCGTCGTGGGGCAAATTGGCGTTGCCGGCGTCAAGTACGCGTGCGACTACAACGGCTACTACGGCGGCCACGCGCGCCTGCCGCTGCTGCGGCTCACTACCGAACAAAAAGCTGAGATCGAATCGCTGCTGGCAGACGTGCGCAACTAAACATATCTCAGCTAAAAATCGTGATGCGGCTCAACCAGGTCGCTCACGGGCAAGGGAACTGAGCCCTCTGCGCCTTCCACTTGTGCGCGCAGCCGCGCCACGCGCTGCCAGTTGTCCAGCTTGTGCGGTACGGGAATCCACGGCGGCAGCGGCATGCGCAGATAATGCGACAACGACTCCGCATGCCCCTCGTAGAGCGCGCGCAACTGCTTCAGCCGCTCGTACGACTGGCCATCGCGGCAGATGGCTACGTTGCTCTGGCACAGCATGCCATACAGCTCTTCGTAGCGCTCGGGCGGCATGCGGTCAACCTGGCATTTCTCCGGTACTATTACTGAGAAGATTTGCGCCAGATCCTGCATGGCATGCCGTGCCATGGCAAATGTGAGCTGCGCCTGGCGCGCTTCCTGCCCTTGCACACCAGCAATCAGCAACGCTGAAGTATCCAGAATCGCGGTCAGCGAGCTGAGCCAACTTTGATTGGTATGCTGCGAGCGGAAATAGCACAGCAGCGGGTAGGAGATGTGGCTCTCCAGCAATTCTGCCGACCAGCGCTCCCACTCGTTCAGCAGCAGACGCAGCGACTCGGCCGCGCCGTCGTATGAGTGACGGCGCAGCAGCTCCACCGCAGTAGGCGGCGAGCCGGCACGCGCATCCAGCAGAGCAATGCTTACCTCGCGCCGCGAGAAGGCGCCGTAGAGCACGGGAAAGTAGCCCATCACCACGGCCAGAAAACCCAGGCCCATGCCGGCCTCAACAATGCTGAGGAAGCGTGCGGCAGCTGTCAACGGGGTTACATCGCCAAGGCCCAGCGTGAACAGCGTGGTGCCACTGACGTAGATGTCGGTGCGGAAGCCGGAGAGCTGTAGTGGATCGTGAAACGGAC
>DASVLI010000219.1:0-3857 GCA_036384955.1 Occallatibacter sp. | reverse complement strand
GTAGTTGCGCTGCTCGCGCAGAGCAGCGACCTTGGGAACCAGAGCGGCGGCCGCGGAGGCAAGCTGCGTGGCTTCCGGAGCCTGTTTCGCGTCCGGGTTCGTCTGGACGGCGAATTTTTTCTCTTCGGCCTGGCGCAGGATATTTTTGATGCGCTTGAAGGCGGCGGAGACGGCGGCGAAGTCGGTGGACTCGCGCGCGGCGGTAAGGGCCTGGGCGCGGGCGATGGCGTCGCGTACGTCGTCGGCACCGAAGATGCGCTCACTGGCTGTAGAACAGTTAATTACCGCGCTGACCACGTCATAAGCGAAGCCACGCACATCCTTAAGGTAGAAGTGCAGGCGTTCGCGGAGAAAATCGTTGACCTTCTCCATGGTGCTGCGGTCGGTGGAGGCAATTACCTCTACGACTTCGGAAAGCATTAGCGGCAGCTCGGACTCGGCGAGAATTTTGACGATGGCGTTAGCGGCGCGGCGCAGAGCGTAGGGATCCTTGGAGCCGGTGGGCTCAAGGCCGATGCCGAACATGGCAAAGATGGTCTGGATACGGTCGGCGAGGCCGAGAAGCTGGCCCTCGATGGAGACAGGAATATTGTCGTCCGTGGACGCGGGCGCGTACTGCTCGTAAATTGCGAGAGCAGTGCGCTCGCCGAGGCCCTGCGCGCGCGCATACAGGCCGCCGATGACGCCTTGCAGCTCCGTGAATTCCTTGACTAGTTCGCAGGTGAGGTCGGTCTTGGCGAGAGTCACGGCGTGGAGCAGAGCGGCTTCGTCAAAGTTGAGCTCCGGTGCCTTTATTTGGATGAGTTTGGCGAGCCGCAGCGCGACGTCGCGGTTCTGCTCGGTCTTCCAGTGGTAGCTCCAGGGATCGCCCTTTTGCGGGCGGAAGAAGGTGACATTCTTCAGGCTTTCGACACGCTCAGTGAGCGGAAACTTCTGATCGACATCCCAGAAGAAGCGCGCGTCCTTAAAGCGTGCGCGCAGCACCTTCTGGTTGCCGTGGCGGATGGTGGCGTAGCCTTCCTCGTCCACCTGAATGTTGAGCACGGCGAGAAAGTGGGGCAGCAGCTTGCCGTCGGACCCCTCGACCGCGAAGTACTTCTGGTGGTCGCGCATGACGGTGACCAGAACTTCCTCGGGCAGCGCCAGGTACTCCGGCTCAAAGTTACCGAGAATGACGGTGGGCCACTCGGTGAGGTGGGTGACGGTTTCGACCAGCGGCTCATCTTCGCGCCAGCGCGCGCCGGCAACGGTGCGGGTGGCTTTATCGAGAGCTTTGCGAATTTTCTCGCGCCGCGCGGCAACATCGACCTCAACAAATACGCCGCGCAGTTTTTCGGCGTAGTTCTTTGGTGCATCGATGACGACCGGCGATTCTCCGTGCAGAATGCGGTGGCCGCGGCTGGAGTTTCCAGCGGCTATGCCGGCGATCTCAACGGGGACGACGGCCGAGCCTAGCAGCGCGACGACCCAACGCACCGGGCGCACAAAGCGCTCTGGCTTGCCGGCACGCCAGTACATGTTTTTGGCCCAGTAGAGAGCGAGGACTTCCTTAGGCAGTTCGGCGGCGAGCACCTGCGGTGCGGCCACTCCCTGACGCTTGACGGCGACGCCAACGTATTCACCCTTGACGTTGGTCACCTTGGTGAGCGCGGCGACTTCGACGCCGGCCTTTTTGGCGAAGGCTTCGGCAGCCGCGGTAGGCGCGCCATCTTTGAAGGCAACCTTCCACGAGGGGCCGGTGAGCTGCTCCTCGGTGTCGGCCTGCGCGGCAAGGACGCCCTCGACCAGCACGGCCAGACGGCGCGGCGTGGAGCAGGTGGTGACCTTGCCGTCGGCGGCGAGCAAGCGCTCGCGGGTGAGCAGGTCGTGGACGCGGCGGCCGAGTTCGGCCTCTGCCTGGGCAATCATGCGGGCGGGAATTTCGTCGAGCCCGATTTCTAGTAAAAAGTCTGCCATTGCTCTTTCCGAAGGAGCTTCCAGCCGCTAGCCTCTAGCTTGTGTGTGCCACGGGAAGCTCGGTTGTCGCGGGGACTAAAGCCCCCCTTCCAATTTCTGGCCCGAAATGTACGGGCTGAAGCCCGTACCCTTCAAAGTTGCCAGCTGCGGCACGGCTGAAGCCGTGCCCTTTCAAAAACTTCTTGCACCGTTTCATAAGCTAGCGGCTAGAAGCTAGGAGCTAGCGGCTGCACTTTGTTGTGCCGCGTATATCTTTGCCACGCCCACGGCCAGGTTGCGGATGCGGGCGATCATGCCGACACGCTCGGTGACGCTGATGGCTCCGCGCGCGTCCAGAATGTTGAAGAGATTCGAGCACTTGAGCGCCAGCTCGTAGGTGCTGATGAGCGGGAATCTTTTCTTTTCGGCCACCGTGGCCTTCTCATCGGAAAGGACGGAGTTGCCGCGGGCGATGAGCGCGTGGGCTTCCGCCTCATAGCTGTTGAAGTGCTCCCACAGGCGCGCGACGTCGGCTTCCTCAAAGTTGTAGACGGAATACTGCAGTTCTTCCTGGAGGCGGACATCGCCATAGGTGACCACTTCGCCGGTGTCCGGGTCGCGCGACCAGACCACGTCGTAGACCGAGTCCACATCCTGCATGAAGGCGCAAAGGCGTTCGAGCCCGTAGGTGAGCTCGGCGCAGATGGGGTCGAGGTCGAGTCCGCCGCACTGCTGGAAGTAGGTGAACTGGGTAATCTCCATGCCGTCCATCATGACCTGCCAGCCGACGCCCCAGGCGCCCACGGTGGGGCCTTCCCAGTTGTCCTCTTCGAACTTGAGGTCGTGCTTGCTGAGGTCGATGCCGATGGCTTCGAGGGACTGAAGGTAAAGCTCCTGCACGTTGACCGGCGGGGGCTTCAAGATGAGCTGGTACTGGGTGTGGCGGAAGAGGCGGTTGGGGTTCTCGCCATAACGGCCGTCGGCGGGGCGGCGCGAGGGCTGCGCGTAGCCCACGCGGTAGGGCCGGGGCCCAAGCACGCGCAAAAAGGTTTCCGGAGCCATGGTGCCGGCGCCAACCTCGACGTCAAAGGGCTGCTGCAGGATGACACCGCGCTTGGCCCAGAATTCCTGCAGGCGGAAGAGCAGCTCCTGAAAGGTAAGCGCCGTAGGCGCGGGTGCGGAAGTGGCTGAAGGCACAGGCATTCTCTCTGGATGGGACTGAAAGCCAATTTTACCAGCCTGCAGGTGCGCCAGACACTACCACTAAAGCCGCGCCAATGCGTCGGCGGAGCGGACGCGGCGCTCCATGTGGCGTTCGAGCGATTGCAGGGTGAAGCGGCGGAGGTCGGCGGCGCGGCGGCGCGGCCATGGCTCGGCGGCAAATGCGGTGACGGGCGCGCGCAACATGCGCTGGGCCACGGTCCAGGAGTCGGCGCAAAGGCCGGTATCGGAGTTGGCGCTGTGCACGCCGCAGAAGAGGCCGTCAGCGTAGGGCGAGAAGCCAATCTCCGCCGCCTGCAATGCCTCGCCGCAGGACATGCAGTGGGCGAGGTCGGGCAGCAGGCCCATCAGACGCGTCATCCATAGCAGGAAGTAGGTGAGCGGCATCCAGGGCTGCACGGTCTCTGAGCTCTCCGTGGTGGTTTGCTCAACGACGGAGACGAGCAGGCGGAAGACCGAGTCCTGCGGGTCGCGCTCGGGCAGGGCCTCATCAAGGATTTCGGCGTAGATGGCGAGCACGGCGAGGCGCACAGGGTCGACGGGCGCGGAAAGCGGCGAGCGGACGATTTCAAGCTGGTCGAGGCGGACCATCTCCTGGCGGGGGCGGTCGGCGTACCAGGCCTGGGCCAGGGTCATGGGCTCCAGTGCGCCGCCGAAGCGGCGGCGGCTTTTGAGCGCGGACTTGGCGACGCCTTTGAGCT
>DASVLI010000218.1:0-6973 GCA_036384955.1 Occallatibacter sp. | reverse complement strand
CGAGAGGAACTCGACCACCGAGAAGGTGACAGGCACCATGAGAATGCCGATGACGGTTGCCAGCGCCATGCCACCGATGACGACGGTGCCGAGAATGCGCCGCGATGCCGAGCCCGCGCCGGTCGCCGTCCACAACGGCAGGCAGCCAACGATGAAGGCAAGTGCAGTCATGACGATGGGCCGGAAGCGCAATCGCGCCGCGTAGAGCGCAGCGTCAGAGATGCACTCACCGCTCTTGTACTTCAACACAGCGAACTCGACGATCAGAATCGCGTTCTTTGCCGAGAGACCGATGAGCATGATGAGGCCGACCGTAGCAAAGATGTCGTTCTCATACGAGCGCATCAGCAGTGCGAGATACGCACCGAGGATTGCGACCGGCGTGCTGAGCAACACGCTGAACGGAAGCGTCCAGCTCTCGTAAAGCGCAGCGAGGATGAGGAACACGAAGAGCAGCGATAGACCGAAGACAGCCCATGCGGGAACGCCCTCGGCGGCGCGTGCTTCCTGGAAGCTCATGCCCTGGTAATCGAAGCCCATGCCTTGCGGCATCGACTCGTGGAAAGCCTCTTCGAGCGCGGCGCGAACCTGACCTGAGCTGTAACCCGGAGCACCGGCGATATTCACCTGCGCGGCGTTGAACTCGTTGAAACGCATGATGAACTCGGGGCCGGTAATCGGTCGCACATGAACCAGCGAAGAGAGCGGCACCTGACTGCCGTTGGCGCTGCGCACATAGAACTGGTTGATATTGCCGATCTTTGTGCGCGAACTGCCTTCGGCTTCCACATACGTCTGCCACTGGCGACCGAAGCGGTTGAAGTAGTTGACGAGATAGCCGCCCATAAAGGTCTGCATGGTGGCGTAGACGTTGTTCAGATCCACCTGCTGCTGCAGCGCCTTTTCGCGATCGACATCCGCGTAGAGCTGTGGCACGGCAGGTAGATACGATGGGATGGCCGCGGCAATCTCCTTGCGTTTGGAGAGCGCGCCAAGATAAGCCATCAGGTTCTTCGAGAGGTACTCGGGATCGTCGTTGCCAGAGCGGTCTTCGACGATCATCGTCACACCGCCCGAGGTGCCGACGCCGGGAATTGCGGGTGGTGGGAAACTGAAGGCGAGGCCGTCGCTGACGCCGCCCAGCTGCTTGAGCAGGCTGCCTTGAATGTAGGCGAACTGCTCCTCCTTGGACTTGCGCACCTCCCACGGCTTGAGCGAGACGAAGAAGAAGGCCGTGTTGGTGCTTTGCGTCTGCGTCAGCAGGCTGAAGCCGTTCACCTGCACCACGCCGCCGATGCCCGGTGTTTTGAGCAGGGCGTTGGTGACCTTGAGGGCGGCTGCATCCGTGCGCTGCAGGCTGGCCGCGTCAGGCAGTTGCATGGCGACGAACATGTAGCCCTGGTCTTCTGTCGGAATGAAGCCGGTAGGCAGGCGCGACCCGATGAAGACAGCGATGGCTGCGATGAGACCCAGCGCGATCATGGTGGCGCCGGACTTGTGGATGAGCACCGCGGAGGTGGAGACGTACTTTTCCGTGGTGCGATGGAAGACGCGGTTGAACCACGCGAAGAAGCGCGCCAGCGGTCCGCGATGATGGTCAGCGCCCTTGGGCTTAAGCAGCAAAGCTGCGAGCGCCGGGCTGAGCGTGAGCGCGTTGAACGCCGAGATGATCACCGAAATGGCGATGGTGACGGCGAACTGCTGATACATGCGGCCGGTGATGCCGGGAATGGCCGCAGTGGGAATGAAGACGGCCGCGAGAATCAGCGCGATGGCGACCACCGGGCCGCCGACCTCTTCCATGGCCTTCTCGGTGGCCTGGCGCGGCGGCAGGCCTTCTTCGATGTTGTGCTCCACTGCCTCGACAACGATGATGGCATCGTCGACGACCAGGCCGATGGCGAGCACGAGACCGAAGAGCGAGAGTGTGTTGATAGAGAAGCCGAGCAGCGGGAAGAGGGCGAACGTTCCGATCAGCGAGACCGGCACAGCCATCAACGGAATGAGCGTTGCGCGCCAGCCTTGCAGAAAGAGGAAGACGACGAGCACGACGAGCACGAGAGCGATGATCAGTGTGATGACGATCTCATGTATGCCGGCAGTGACCGCTTTGGTTGTGTCGAGCGGCACGTCGTAGCGCAGCCCCGCGGGGAAGGTGTGTGAGAGCTCTGCGAGACGCTGACGCACGGCCTTGGCGGTTTCCACCGCGTTCGATCCGGGCAGCTGATAGATGCCCATCACGCCCGTGGGAGCGCCGTTGTAGCGCGCGGCCAGGTCATAGGACTGCGCGCCCAGTTCGACGCGTGCGACATCGCGCAGATGCAGCACGGAGCCGTCGGCGTTGGCGCGCAAAATGATGTTGCCGAACTCGTCGGGCGTGATGAGGCGGCCCTGGGTTCGCACGGTGTACGTGAACTGCTGGCCGAGCGGTGCAGGCTCGCCGCCGATTTTGCCGGCGGGGTTCACGTTGTTCTGTGTCTGCAGCGCGGTGATCACTTCAGTCGCGGTCACGCCGAGCTGTGCGAGCTTGTCTGGATTCACCCAGATACGCAGCGCGTACTGGCCGCCGAAGACCTGCACGCGGCTCACGCCTTTCACGCGCGTGAGCTGGTCCTGCAGATTGATGATCGCGTAGTTGGTGAGGAACTCATTGCTGTACTGACCGTTGGGCGCGTTGAGGCTCACCAGCATCAGCGGCGACGTCAGCGACTTCTGCACGGTCACGCCGGCAGTGGTCACCTCGGCGGGCAACTGCGGCTGCGCCTGCGAAACGCGCAACTGCGTCAGCACCTGGTCGATGTCAGGGTTCGACTTCACGTCGAAGTCCACATAGACCGTGGCCTGGCCGTTGTTGGCGCTGACCGAGTACATGTAGAGCATGTTGTCGACGCCGTTCATCTGCTGCTCGAGCGGCGTGGCGACAGCCTGTTGCAGTGTCTTGGCATCGGCGCCCGGGTAGGTGGCCTGCACCAGGATTTCGGGCGGAACAATGTCAGGATATTGCGCCGTGGGGAGACTGGCCATCGACACCAGACCGACCACGACCATGACGATGGCGATGACGATGGCGACGATGGGTCGCCTAATAAAAAATTTCGACACCACTTACCTCCCGGCCGGGCCGTTGCTGTTGGTGGTGGATGTGTCCGCGGCGGCGGAGGCAAGAGGAACTTCCTTGGGGGCCACGGGCGAGCCTTCTCTCAGCTTTTGCAGATTATCCGTGATGACACGGGTACCCGGCCCAATTCCGCCGGCGACCACCCAGTTATTGCCGTACTGCGCACCAAGCTTCACGTTGACCATGTGCACTTTGCCAGACGGGTCGACCGTTGCTACTTGCTGAATGCCCTGCAGCTCCTGCACGGCGACCTGTGGAATCAGCAGCGCATCCTGCGTTACATCGGTAGCTGCGCTCACGCGGCCGAACTGGCCCGGACGCAACAGGTTGTTGGGGTTCGGGAAAGCCGCTGCAATGCGGATGGCGCCAGTCTGCGGGTTCATCTGACGATCGACGAACACGATGTGTCCTTGGTGCGGATACACGGTGCCGTCCGCAAGAGTAAGCGTGAGCGGCAGCTTGTCGGAGGCCTTCAGCAGATCGCCGCTGTGGCTCGTGCGCCGCGTCAGATCGAGATACTCGCTGTCGCTGATGGAGAAGTAAACCTTGATTGGGTCGAGTTGCGAGACGGCTGTAAGCACCGACTGTGGGCTGACGAGGTTGCCGACTTGTGTGGTGGCCTGGCCAGCGACGCCGGAGATGAGCGAGCGTACCTGGGTAAATCCGAGATTGATTTTGGCGGTCGAGACGTTGGCGTTTGCAGTTGCAATGGCGGCCTCGGCCTGCTTGACCGCGGCCTGCGCCTGCGCCTGCTGCTGCTGCTCGTTATCGAGCTGGCTCTGCGCAATGGCGCGTTGGGCAACCATCGGCGTGTCGCGCTTCACGTTAATGTCGGCGAGCGTGAGCTGCGCGTGCGCCTGCGCCAGCTGGGCTTCAGCCTGACCGAGCTGGCCCTGCGCCTGGTCGAGAGTTGCCTGAAAGGGCCGCTGGTCGATCTCAAACAGGACGTCGCCCTTACGCACTGCCGAACCTTCTGTGTAGTTCTGGCGGACAAGATACCCGGTGACCTGAGGCTGAATCTGCGCGTTGACGTAGCCGTCCAGCGTGCCAACCCACTCCCGCTTCAGCGCGACCGGGGAGGGCTGGACGCGAACGACGGTCACCGGCATCGGACCTCCAAAACCGGCTGTCGCAGGGGGGGCGCCGTGGCATCCGGAGAGAATGGCCGCTGTGGCCAGCGCCAGAACTGATACCGAAACGCCGGTAAGTTCACGCGAAAAGTAGTGCTTGGGGTGCCGCTGATACATGTAAGACCTCATATGCGGTGTTTGGGAAAACATACACGCATGTATGTAATGTGTGAGATTCTGTGACAGGTGGGAACGATTCACGAACAATGAGTAAAAAGATCGTCGGCGACAGAAAAACGGTGAGCGCAAATCGTGCTGGCTCACTACCCTCAATCCCGGAAAGACAGCATCGCTCTGTCCAGACCCGTTCCAGCCTCGTGCAGGCCGCTCGCATCAACTTTGCGCGCGATGGCTTTGCGCAGGCTCGGCTGGAGGACATTGCCGCCGAGGCGGGCAAGACGCGCGGGGCATTTTATGCCCATTTTCGCGACAAGGAAGATGTGTTCTTCGCTATTTTTGAAGAGGACACGCGACGCGACAAACGGCGGCTGACGGCGATGCTGAGTGCGGCCACCGAGCGCGAGGAGCGCGTCGAAGTGCTGGCGCAATACATACTGGAGACGCTGGCGGACGAGCGGCGCACGCTGTTGAACCTGGAGTTCAAGGTCTACGCGATCCGGCATCCCGAGCGGCAAAAGCGGCTGGACAACCTGGTCTCGATGGTGAGTTCGATTTGCGCGGAGCTGGGCGTAGACAAGGCGGTTCCGGAGCTGCGCGGAGACGATTTCAATACGAGGAAGGTGCATGCGGCGGAATTCGGCGCGTTGGTAGATGGGTTGGCAGTTAACCGGCTGTTTAATCCGGAGGCATTGAATAAGAAGCGCACGCTGCGGATTTTGCGTGCGGGCGTGCGGGAGATTTTGATACACGCCGAGGCCGACGCCTTGGCCCGCGAGGCTAAGGTGCAGGCCGTACGGTAATTATGCGCGTCTCTTAAGGCAAATTCCCGGCAGTTTGCCGGGGATTTTTGCATAGTGCGTGTCAGGCGCTGGAGGCGGGTTCGAGGTCAGGTCGGCGGCGGGCATCGATCACAATGAGAACGTCGAAGCCGACGATCAGTGCGCCCCGAAGATGACCGACGGGCTCGGCGTGTCGTGCCAGATGAGCAAGGAGACAAGTGTGCCGCTGATGAGCTGGGTGTAATGGTATTGCGCCACGTTGCCGGCCGAGGTGTGCTTGATGGCGAGATAGAAGTAAAGTGTGCTGCCTGCGCAGAAGACTCCGATGGCCACGACAGGCATGCACCGGAGCAGATTGTGAGTTTGCTTCGGCAGATCGAAGTTGCTGTTGCAAACGGCAAGACGACGCCGATCACTTGTCGGGAAGGCGGCATCACCGAGCAGACGTACTATCGGTGGCGCAAGGAGTTTGGAGGCTTGCAGGTAGATCAGGCGCGTCGGCTGAAGGAACTGGAGCAGGAGAACGCCAAGCTGAAGCGGCTGGTAAGTGAGCTGAGCCTGGAGAAGCTGGTGTTGAAGGACATCGCCTCGGGAAACTTCTAAGCCCTGAACGACGGCCCTGTGCAGTGGATCATGCGCAGGAACAAGGCATGAGTGAGCGATGGGCGTGCCGTTTGGTGAACCAGCCCCGCGGCACGCAACGCTATCAGCTGACACAGCGCGAAGACGAGGATGCACTCACTCAGGCCATCGTGGCGTTCGCCAGCCAGTACGGACGTTACGGCTATCGCCGGATCACGGCGCTGCTGCAGCGGGACGGCTGGCAGATTGACAAAGATCGGGTAGAGAGAATCTGGCGTCGCGAAGGGCTGAAGGTTCCGCAGAAGCAGAAGCCGCGTGGTCGGCTGTGGTGCAACGACGGATCGTGCGTGCGGCTGCGGCCGGAGCACGCCAACCATGTCTGGTCGTACGACTTCGTGAGCGCGAAGACCTACGACGGAAGGACGGTGCGGATGCTGAACCTGATCGACGAACACACCCGGGAGTGCCTGATGATCCGGTCGGAACGCAGATGGCGTTCAGCGAAGGTGATCGAAGCTCTGGCCGACGTGATGGTGGCCAAGGGTGTGCCGAGCATCTTCGCTCCGACAACGGTCCGGAGTTCGTCGCCAGGGATCTGCGCAAGTGGCTCGCCGGCACCGGAGCCAAAACGGCTTATATCGAACCAGGAAGCTCGTGGGAAAACGGCTACTGCGAAAGCTTCAACTCGAAACTAAGAGACGAGTTCTTGAACGGTGAAATCTTCTACTCGATGAAGGAGATCAGGGCGCTGGCGGAGCGGTGGCGCGTTCATTACGACACAAAGCGGCCACAGCCCTCGTTGGGTTACAAACCATCGGCGCCAGAAGCCTGGGTGGTAAAGTGCTTGGGGTATGGAGAAGTGGAAACCGCTACGCGCTTCCCACTTCTCCACACCCCCGACTGCGACTATCGATCTACAAAGTTAGCCGTGCTACACGGACAATCTCGCTGGTACAAATTACCGGGCAGACCAATGCCAAGTCAGAAACCGTTCGATTACGCGATCACGTTCAAGATTGTTTAGCGAATTCGTCGAATCAGCTACAACCAGGCGGTAGTGACCCTTTCTGGAAGCACGGATGGTTCGTCGGTTGATCTGGCCGGGGGGTATCTCGCAAGAAGAGTCGGAATGGTTCAAGTACAGCGATGAGAGGAGTTCTTCAAATGAAAAGCAAAAATGGCGGCATTGATCGGCGCGCGTTCGTTGCCGGCGGCGTGGGTTTGTTAGGGCTCACCAGCGGAGC
>DASVLI010000217.1:0-4512 GCA_036384955.1 Occallatibacter sp. | reverse complement strand
TGACCAGACGGTTGAGGCCGGCGGCGACTGGAATGGTGCGCAATGGCGCAGGCCCAATGACAAGTTCGGCCTGGCCGTCGTCTCCAACGCCATCAAGCGCGATCACCAGAACTATCTGCGCCTCGGCGGCCTCGGTTTTCTATTGGGCGACGGCAACCTGCGCTACGGACGCGAGAACATTGTCGAGAGCTACTACACCCTGCACGCATGGCGCGGCGTTTTCTATGCCGTCGACGTGCAACACATCAACGATCCTGGCTACAACCGCGACCGCGGTCCCGCCTGGGTCGGCTCGGTCCGCATGCACGTGGACTTTTAGTCTAAGGATTGGCTGGCTTGCTCGGCTGGCTCTTCGGGTCCGGCGGCAATGCCACAATTACTTCGCCGGGCTTGGCGTAGTGCAACTGCTCGCGCGCCTCGTGCTCAATGGCGTTCGGATCGCTCTTCAAATGGTCGATGTGATTGCGCAGGCGCGCATTCTCATCCTGCAGGTCCTTGATCTCCAACTGCAGTTGCTTGTGCTCCACGCGCTGCTTTTGCCACGCGGAGAGCCCATGCTTGCCGTTCACCACGCCCCAGCCTATCAGCAGCGTCAGCAGCACGGCCACGCCGGTTCCAGCCGGACGCCAGCCCTGCTGCACCCACGCAAAGGCGCGCTGCCGCAGTGGTCCCGCGGCAGCGGCAATCCGGTTCTGTATTGTCGGCTGTTCCTGCATTCCGCCTTCGCTTGCCGGGCTTCTAGTTCTCCACAAAGTGCTTGGCTGCGGCGCTCAATGCTTCCATGTCGCGCTCGCTGCGAGCCTCTGTGTATGCTCGCACCACCGGCTCGGTCCCGCTCAGCCGGTAGCACACCCACGAGCCGTCCTCCAGAATCAGCTTCAGACCGTCGGTGCGCACAATCCGCGAAACCTTGCGTCCGCCGAGTTCTGTTGGATCGGTCTTCAACTTCTCAGTGAACGCGGCCTTACGCTCCGGGGTCAAGCGGAAGTTCTCTCGAACCGGGTAGAACGAACCAACCTTGGCAAACAGCTGCTTCAGTTGCTCACCCAGCGATTTGCCGCGCACCGCCACCATTTCCGCCATCAGCAGCCCTGCAACCACGCCATCCTTCTCCGGCACGTGGCCGCGAATCGTCAAACCAGCCGATTCCTCGCCGCCAATGGCGATCTTGTCCTGGATGATGAGCTCGCCAATGTACTTGAAGCCCACCGGCGTCTCATAGAGCGGCACATTGTGCAGGTCGGCCAGCGCGTTGATCAGGTTGGTCGTCGCCACGCTTTTGGCCACGCCATTCCGCCAACCGCGCGTCTCCACCAGGTAGTCGAACAGCAGCGCGATCACATAATTCGGCTGGATGAAAGTGCCATCCGCATCCAGAATGCCGAAGCGATCCGCATCGCCGTCGGTGGCAATGCCGATGGCCGCGCCAATCTCCTTCATCTTCCGCTTGGCGTCGCCCAGCAGGTGATCGTCGGGCTCGGGAGCGTGTCCGCCAAACAGCACATCGCGTATGTCGTGCACGGTTTCAACGGCCACGCCGGCCTCACGCAAAATGTCGCTGGAGTAGCCGCGCCCCGCGCCCCAGAAAGGATCGTAAACAACTTTGATGCCAGATTTGGCAATGGCAGTCAGGTCCACCAACTCAGCCAGCCGCTTCATAAAGTCCGGCTTCACGTCCGTGGTTTCAAACGCCGCCGCGGGAGCCGTCGGCACCGGCGCGTCGCCCAGTGCAACAATCGCGGCCTCAATCTGCTTCGTCACCTCCGGCAGCGCCGGGGCGCCATCGTGCGTGGAAAACTTGATGCCGTTGTACTCCGGCGGATTGTGCGAGGCAGTGAAGTTGATGGCGCCGGAGGTCTTCAACTGCTGCACGGCATAGGCAATGGCCGGCGTGGGCGCGGCCTCGGGAATCACGATGGGTGTAATGCCGGCGGCAGCAAGCACGCTGGCGGCCTCGTTTACAAAGCTCTCGCCCAGAAAGCGCGGATCGCGCCCCACCAGCACGCGATGCGGCGTGGGCTGTGTATTGACGTATGCGGCAATGCCGGCAACCGCGCGGCGAATATTGGCGACGGTGAACTCGTCGGCCACAATGGCCCTCCAGCCGGAGGTACCGAATTTAATCGTTGTCATGGTCGTTCTCCCTGCACGCATGCGGCGATTCTGCCGCAAGCACCATACTGCAACATCGCGCTGGGCGCGGCAAGCCATCTCCCGCGTGATGAAAAAGAGCGGCAAAATGCGCGCCTGCACCGTACACTGCTGAACTGAGCATGGAAACACGCGACGACATCCGCCTGATTTTGACCACCGCGTGCAACAGAGACGAGGCAAAGCGATTGGCGCGCGCCTTGGTGGAAGAGAGTCTGGCCGCATGCGCCACGCTGATTCCCGGCGCGCATTCCATCTATCGCTGGCAGGGCCAGGTGGAGGAGGCAGACGAAACTCTGCTGCTGATCAAGACCACGGCGGAGCGCGTCGAGGCTCTGGAAATCCGCCTGAAAGAGCTGCACAGCTATGAGACGCCGGAGCTGCTCGCGCTGCGTGTGGAGTCGGGCAGTCACGCGTATCTTCAATGGCTTGTGGAGTGCACTCAAGGGTAACCTCCAGGCGCGGCTGGGGCAGGTTGCGCGTCTGGTATTCTGATGGAGTTTGCTGCAATGCGCTGGCTCATGATTGCCCTACTCGTCTCACTCGGGGCGCTGCTTCTGGCAGCTGCGGGCGTGGCTCGCCACATCTGGCTCCGGCGCGCAAAGTTGCGCGGCAAACCATCCACCGGCTCGCAGACTCGTAAAGCTGCCGGAGATGACTCGGGAACTGAATCCGGATCGTAGAGGAAACAACGTGAACAAGGATATGACTTCGATTCAGGCTCAATGGGCCTTGGCCAGCCGCGCGCCTTCGTGGCTTCAATCGATGGGCTTAGCCATCTCCGCCAGCGCATTCATTGCCGTGTGCTCGCACATTGCGTTGCCGCTGTGGTTTACTCCCGTGCCGCTTACGCTGCAGCCATTCGCCGTGCTGCTCATCGGTTTGCTGCTGGCTCCGCGCACCGCTGCGGGCGCCTGCCTGGCTTACCTGGCCGAAGGCGCGGCAGGACTGCCGGTCTTCGCTCCGGCGACAGTCGCGGTTACGGGCGTGGCGCACTTGTTTGGCCCCACCGGCGGATACCTGCTGGCCTATCCGGCCGCAGCCGCACTCATCGCGATCCTGATTCGGCGCGGCAACGGCAGCTACTGGGCTGTACTTGCCTCGGCGGCCGTGGGCAACCTGCTCATCCTCGCCAGCGGAGCCCTGTGGCTGGCGGCGCTTACGCACGCCACCGCGCAGCATGTCCTCTCGCTGTCCGTGCTTCCCTTCCTCCCCGGAGACGCATTGAAGATTTCCGCGGCTGCGGCCCTGGCCGTTGCCTGGCGCCGTATGCGCCGCACCGCCCACCAAGACTAGAATCCGTACCGTTGTATTTGCTGGAAAGGAATGTGCAGTTGTGAGTTCGCCTATCTCTCCCGAAACCGAAGTGAAGGAAATTTCCATCGCGCATAGTCCGGACTCGGACGACGCGTTTATGTTTTATGGCCTGGCCACGAACAAGATTCGCGTGCCCGGCTACCGCTTTACCCACACCCTGTGCGACATCGAAACCCTGAATCGCCGCGCACAGGACGAAGCTTTCTACGACGTCAGCGCCATCAGCTTCCACGCCTATCCCTACGTGCAGAACAATTACTCCATCATGGGTTGCGGCGGCAGCGTGGGCGAGGGCTACGGGCCGATGATTGTCTCCACCAAGCCGCTTACCCTCGATGAATTGAGCGGCGTGAAGATTGCAATTCCCGGCACGCTGACCACCGCGTATCTCGCGCTCAAAATCTTCAACCCGAACATCGAAACCGAAGTCGTTCCCTTTGATCAGATCATTCCCGCCATCCTTGCAGGCAAATATGAAGCCGGCCTCATCATTCACGAGGGCCAGCTGACCTATAGCACCAGCGGTCTGCGCAAGATTATCGACCTCGGTGTGTGGTGGCGCGAGACCACCGGCCTGGTGCTTCCACTGGGCGGCAATGCCATTCGCCGCGCGCTCGGGGCAGAGTCGCACAAAATCATCTCCAAGGCCCTGCGCGACAGCATTCAGCACGCGTTGGACCATCGCGAACAGGCGCTCGAATACGCCATGCAGTTCGCCCGCGACCTGGACACCAGCCTCGCCAGCCGCTTCGTGAGCATGTATGTGAACGAGCGCACGCTGGACTACGGCGACGACGGCCGGGCCGCCATTCGCAAGCTCCTCGACCTCGGCTACGAGCGCGGCATCATCTCCATCGCGCCACACGTCGACTTCGTCGACTAACCCGTTCTCATCAGCCGGCGCCCAAGTTATCCACAACTGGGCGCCGGTTCTTTCTAAACTTCCTCTAACCTCCGCCGATAACCCAAGCATTGAGGTCTTCCTCCCATGCTGGGTTGCGCTTCCAATCTCTTTCTGATTGTCTCAGCCGACGAGACCCTGCT
>DASVLI010000216.1:0-11548 GCA_036384955.1 Occallatibacter sp. | reverse complement strand
TGACCCTATGTGAAGGTGTTGCTAAACTATGAATGCGGGGTGGAGCAGCCCGGTAGCTCGTTGGGCTCATAACCCAAAGGTCGCTGGTTCAAATCCAGCCCCCGCAACCAAAACAAGTTCTGAAGTGCGAAAAGGGCTGCCCGCGGGCAGCCCTTTGTTGTTGTGGATGGAGTTGCGACGTTAGTGGGCACTGGCGGCATAGCGGTTGGGTGCGCCGGGGGTGGGCAGGTTGTCAGAGATTTTCGCCCCTTTGGCGTGGGCTTGGCTTAATGCCGTTGCCAGGGTGATGCCGCTGCCGGAGACCTGCGCGCCTGCGGGTTGCGCATGTTTGAGCGGCGCGGAGACAACCAGCGCGGACTCGCCCCAGAAACGGATGGAGGTGACGACAGCGGTTTCAGCGTCCGAGCCGCTGCCAATGGTGATGGTTTGGCCTTCCGCGAAGCCTGCCGGGCTGGCGACGGGGACGGTGGTTGCGCCGGTGCTGATGGCCGCGGCGGCCGTGGTTGCGCCTGCCGTGCCGACTGAGGCAATGACAGCGGACTCGTGGTTCTGGCCGGCGTCAATGCTGATGGTTGAACCGGCCTGGAAGCCCTTCACGTTTTCAACCTTGATGTTGGTTGCGCCTACAGCCGAGGCTGCCGCGATGGTGGTGGCGGCCTGGGTGGTGAAATCGGCGCAGTTGGAATCGGTGTCCGCGCCATCATGGATGCGACCCGCGCTGGTGTTGGTTGCACCGGCCGCGGATGGAGGTCCAAAGCCGGGAGCCGCGCCGGGAGCGGGCGCGAAGCAACCGGCTTTTTCAAAGCCGGATTCTCCCTGCCATCCTTCGGCGGCCCAGGGATCAACGATGCCGCCGTAGTTGAGGCTGTCAGCGACAAGGCCGGAGGCGTCGCGCAGGACCAAGCTGCCTTCTTTGACGGTGATGGTGCGGCCAAACAAGGGCGAGTAGGTGGTGAGCTCAGGGCCGCCGAACCACTGATTGGGCGCGGGCGTGCCCTGGTAGCCAGCGGCAGTGACGGAGGCATCGCGGACCGGCGCGTTGATGGGCTGCGCCTTGGCCAGCGGCTTGTTGAGCGTGATGCCGCTGCCGAGCGCCTGGACGGGCTCGTTGCTGGAGTGGGCAAAGGCGGTTGCCGGCGAGAAGCTGATGCCGGTGCCGCGATTGCTGAAGGGCAGATTGGCGGCGTGGTTGAACTGGAGCGGCGCGGCCAGGTCCAGGCCCGTGCCGGGCGAGACGACCCACTCGTCGGCGATGTGATTCTTGGCGAGAGCTGGCTTTACATCGATGGTGTTGTGCTCGATGGCCGCGACGGAGACGATTTCGCGGGTTGCAGGAGTGCCGACAACGATTTTGTCGCCAACTGCGATGCCGTGCGCGCGGCGGACCTTGATTTGCGTGGCGCCGGGACCGACGGCAGCGGTGAGGTTGGTTTGAACGGCCGCGGCGCCGACATGTGCGACGGTGACGGTTTCAATGCCGTGGCCGAGGGCGTCGATGTCGAGACGGATTTTGTCGCCGACGGAGATGTTTTCAAGCGAAGTGACTTTGATGTTGGAGGAGCCGGCGATGGCGTCGTCCGCGAGATAGGCCTGCGTGCCGGGCTTGCCGACGGCGGTGACGGTGGCGACTTCGTACTGCTCGATGTCTCGTGCGACCGAAGGATAGGTTGCGCCGTAGCCGAGGGCGATCTTCTGTCCGACTTCGAAATCGGCAACGCTTTCGACCGGCACGTTGGTGGAGCCGGCGGGAATGGTGATGACGAGGCCTTCCGGCAGAGGCTGCCAGACGGTGGTGTGATTGGCGGCCGCAGAGCCGAGGCTGGCGATGGTGCGGGTTTCAGCGGCTGCACCGTTGCCGATGGTGATGGTGTCGTTGACCTTCATGCCGGTTGCATTGCGGAGGTAAACGGTGGCGTCTCCGGCGTGCGCGGGAATGGCGAGGCCGGAGTTGGCAAGGCCGAGCAGATAGAAGCCGTGGGCGGCGAGTTTGGCTCCGGCAGGCATTTTGACTGACGAGAAAATGGCCTGTTGGGTGGGATGGACGGTGAGCGTCCAGTTGGAGATGTCGATGCTCGTTGAGCCCGCGTTGTAGAGCTCAATGAAGGAGTCCGTGGAGTTGGCGGATCCAGAGCCAATGCGGAATTCGTTGATCTTGATCGGGCTGACGTTGCGGAGTTTTTCGACGGCGCTTTCGGTTTGCTTTGCGCCGGTGGATGTGTTGGTCCAGGAGGCGTTGGCGATGAGGTCGCCATTGAAGCGCGCAGGGCCGGAGGTGATTTTAAAGGTGGCACTGACACTGGCACCGGGTGCGACTGGGCCGGCAATGGTTGCCGAGGAGCCTTCGGGAACTGCGGTCCACTGTTTGGCAGGCAGGGTGAGGCTGAGCTCGACGTTGGAGGCGGGTGCATCGGTGGTGTTGGTGAAGGTGACAGTCGAGCTTTGCGAGGAGCCGGGGGTGAAGGTCTGGAGGCCGGTGGGTGCGGCAGTGGCCGAAGCGGGCGCGAGGGTGAGGCCTGGCACGTTGTAGGCTGCGGCGACGACGTTGGCCTGGATGAGCTGATCGGTGGCGTCGGAGGGGAAGGTGCCGGCGGCGGTCATTGCGCCTTCATAGAAGGTGCCCTGCGAGCCGTTGGAGTTGTCGCCGCCATTGCCGAGCAGGATTGCGCCCTGCTTGCGCATGGGGTCGTAGGTGGCGTTGACGCGGGGCCCATCGAACATGACGGAGAGCGCGCCCTTTTGTGCGTCGCCGCCCATGGATGTCCAGTGATGCGGCTCGCCCTTTGCGATGGCGGTGACAAAGCGCCAGGTGATGGGCGGCAGATTGATGCAGAGCTTGGAGCCGTCAGCGTTGACGCAACCGACGAGGTTGTTCTCCTGATCGGTCATGACCCAGGGGCCGGACGGGTGGCCGTGATACCACCAGGGTGCGTTGCCGTAGTAGGTGGTTTCCATGGTGCCGTTGTCGTCGTCGCGGCTGTCAATTTCGGCATTGCCGTAATCGAAGCAGCAGCCGGAGTTGAAGTGGTGTCCGTTGATGACCCAGTACTGGCCTTCGGCCTGGTCGTCGACGGCGGTGCCCTTGGGGTCGTCCTGGCGTATGCCCATGCCCGGCGCAATGAAGACGCCGTAGACTTTGTGGCCCATGACGGTGACCGGGGCCATGTCTGCGATGGGGAGATTGTTGAAGCCGCCAAGAGCCGGACCGCTGAAGCCGCCGCGCGGCGCCTGGATAAGGTCATTGTGCTTCGGCGACTGGTCGTAGACAGTGGATATCCAGCAGACGGTGTGAGCGCAGAACTTGTCCTGCGCGGGCGCGTCGGCGTAGCCGCCGGCGTCGGTTGCGGACGGTGCAACGACGCCGATGTTGAGGGTTTTGCCGTCGGACTGGCGCAGCACTTGATAGAGCGGTCCGTTGTAGGCGGCGTAGAGTGCGCGCGTGGTGCTGTGTGCGGCGACGCAGGGGGAGCCAGCGGCGGTGTAGATGTCGCAGGGGCCCTGGGGGCGTGCCGGGGCACCGCTGGAGGTTGACTGTGCTGAAGAGAATACGACGAAAAATGCGAAGGAGGCGAGGAGCGCGAAGGCGAGGCGGATTTTCATACAATTCCTGTCGGGTTTGCGGTTGTTGCCAAGGCGTTGGAGGACGACGATAGCTGCCAAATGCGATTCACGACCAGCGAGGGCCGGAAAGTGTGTCGGGAATACGTATACCACCTGCAACGAGGCTTGGACTACTGGCAGAAGGTATCATGCGCAGAATACGTATTCTGGAGCGCACGAGTCCGAATATGGCATTGCCTTGCAGAAGGCGTTAGCTGCGTGTGGGAGCGCTTTGGAGCTCGCCTTCGGAGCGGGCGATGACGGCGGCGGCGATGCAATTGCCGACCACGTTGGTCATGGTGCGGCCCATGTCGAGCAGGGTGTCGATGCCGAGGATGAGCAGGATGGGCGTGGTGGGCAGCTGGATGGCGCTGGCGGTGGCCATGAGCACGACCAGCGAGGCGCGCGGAACTCCGGCGACGCCTTTGCTGGCCAGCATGAGAATGGCGAGCATGAAGGCGAGCTGTCCGAGGGAGAGATGGATTCCGCCAGCCTGCGCGCAGAAGACCGCGGCCATGGAGATGTAGAGGCTGGAGCCGGTGAGGTTGAAGCTGTAGCCGGTGGGGATGACGAAGGAGACGATCCAGCGCGGGACGCCGAACTCCTCCATGCGTTCCATGGCGATGGGCAGAGCGGCCTCAGAGGTGGTGGTGGCGAAGCCGATGGAGGCCGGTTCGGCGACGGCCTGGATGAAGCCGCGCAGCGGAACGCGGAAGAGCAGCAGGGTGGGCAACTGCACGAACAGGGTGAAGGCAATCAGAACGAGATAGTAAGTAACGCCGAGCTTGACCAGCGGCATGAGCGTGGCGAGGCCGGTGGCGCTGACGATGCTGGCCAGTGCGGCTCCCGCGGCAAGGGGGGCCAGCAGCATGACGAAGCGGGTGATTTGAAACATGACTTCGACCAGCGATTGAAGAACGGCAAGCATGGGGCGGCGCTTCTCTTCGGCGAGCATGGCGAGCGCAGCGGCAAAGAGCACGGAGAAGACGACGACTTGCAGAACCTGATTCTGGGCGACGGCCTGGGCAATGTTCTCGGGGAACATGTTGAGCAGAACCTGCTGCCAGGTTTGAATGCCGTGGACGGCGGGGGCTTCGGCGGCGGAGAGCTGCGAGGGGAGAACGACGCCCCAACCTGCTCCGGTAAAGTGCATGGCGGCGGCGCCGAGGATGAGGCCGATGGTGGTGACGACTTCAAAGTAGATGAGCGCCTTAAGGGCAATGCGGCCGACGCTGCGCAGATGGCCATGACCGGCGATACCGGTGGTGATGGTGGCAAAGAGCAGCGGGGCGACGATCATGCGAATGAGGCGCAGGAAGAGATCGCCGAAGACACGGAATTGCGTGGCGACATGCGGCGCGTCAAGGCCGAGTTCGATGCCGGCGGGGATGGAGAAGAGGGTCCAGAAGAGGATGGAGCCGGAGCGCAGGCGGGCGACGGCGCAGAGAAGGATTCCGGCGACGCGGAGGATGATGCCGACGGTTGCAGCGCCGGCTGCCGCGGCAGCAACGCCGCCGAGCCAGAGCAGCCCGGCGATGGCGAGTGCGATGGACGAGGCACGCGTGATGCGCGGGCGCGCGGCGGGGGTGACTGCGGAAGTCATGGATAGACCCGTTCTACCTGCTGGCACGAGCGGAGCGCAAGGAGCAGGGGCACGCGGATGAGACGATACGCCGAGTGGGCGCATGCAGACCGGGTTACCACTCCGCGAATATTCTTAGCTTTCGTATGCGAGAAGGCGATTTCAACACATGGTTTCGAGTTAGGATGATTTCGTCTTATCACCGGCACTCCTGTGACCCTGCACGGCAGATGTCTGGCACTCACCCCCACGGCGGCGCGACGCGCGGCCGGGCTGGGTGTTGCCGCGGGGATTCTGGTGCTGGCGGTGGGCGGATTTGCGCTGACCAAAGCGGCGCGGCCCATCAAACGAATGATCTGGCCTTCGGCCCCTGTGACGCGGCATGCGCAGGCGGCGGCAACTCCAGCGACAAGTGACCGGTTCGGCGACGGGACGCCGGACTTTTTGCGACTGACGGATCCTTCGGATCAGGCGGCGTTCCGGCGGTGGTTTGTGGCGATTGCCGAGTATCAGGCGGTGCGGCCAAGGGCAGAGGTTCCGGCGGAGATTGTGGATTGCGCAAGCTTGCTGCGCTATGCGTATCGCGAGGCGCTGCGGCGGCACGACGGCGCATGGTTTACGGCGACGGGCATGGAGCTGGCGGCTCCGATGGGCGAGATTCATGCGTGGCGCTATCCGGAGACGCCGCTGGGGTTGGGGCTGTTTCGCGTGGCGGACGGGCCGTACACGGCGGGCGATGCAGCGAACGGAGCTTTTGCGCAGTTTGCCGACGCCAAGACGTTGGTGACGCGCAATGCGTATTTAGTTGGGCGTGACGTGCGCATGGCGCAGCCGGGCGATTTGCTGTTCTATCGGCAGATTGGGCACTCGTCGCCGTGGCACTCCATGATTGTGGCGCAGACCGGGCCGGAAGGGCGGGTGGTGTACGACACCGGACCCGACCACGGCACACCGGGCGAGCTGCGCCGCGTAGCTATCCGTGAATTGCTGGAGCATCCGCAGGCCGAATGGCGGCCGGTGGCCGGCAATTCCAATTTCCTGGGCGTTTACCGCTGGAATATTCTTCGAGGCACCTCATGAGCTTTCGCAAGCTGCTCCTCTCCCTGTCTCTTGTGCTGCTGTGCGGCACGGCTTTCGCCAAAGACGAGCCACGCTCGTTTTCGCTATCGACGTCGCGGACCTTCGCGCCGGGCGAGAGCGTGAAGATTCAGCTGTTCTCGCGCAATGTGCCGGAGTTCGAGTTCCGGGTGTACAAGGTGCGCGATGCGGAGAAGTTTTTCGCGGGGCTGAAGGGGCTGCACAGCTTCAACACGGCCAGCTCGTCGCCTGAGGAGCAGATTGACCAGGAGACGCTGCTGGAGCGGATTCACGACTGGAAGGCGCACCTGTGGTACCGGGTGCGGCACTTCTTCCGCGGCCAGTTTAACGATGAGGCGCGAGACAGCTTCCGCGAGGAGCAGGGCAAACTGGGCAAGCGCAGCAAGGTGGTGGCAGCCAGCCAGTACGCGCAGATTCCAATTTTGAACCAGAGCCAACTGGTGGCGCGCTGGAAGCTGCAAACGCCGCCGGCAGTGGTGAGCGAGACGCAACAATTGCCCATCGACGGGCTGGACAGCGGTGTGTATCTGATTGAGGCCACCGACGGCACCTACAAGGCGTACACGGTGGCGATTGTGACCCGGCTTGCAGTGGTGGAGCGGAGCGGCAACGGCGGCGCAAGCCTGTTTGTGGCCGACCGCAAGACCGGCGCGCCGGTGGCGGATGCGGATGTGGCTCTATGGACAGGGCACACGCACCAGGCGAGCGGCAAGACGAATGCCGATGGGCTGGCGGAGCTGAAGATGCAGGTGCGCGGCGGTGCGCAGGGGGCGACGCCGGAGGACGTGTGGATTCTGGCGCAGCACGGCGGGGACCGCGCGCTTGTGACGCCGTGGGGTTACGGCTTCTCGGAGTCGAGCGGGCGGGATTACACCAGCTACATTTATACGGACCGGCCGGTGTATCGGCCGGGGCACACGGTGCACATCAAAGCGATTGTGCGGCAGAACCTGGACGATACGGTGGTGCTGCCGGGGACGAAGCAATTCACGTTTGAGGTGAGCGACGGCGATCAGGGCAAGCTGCTGCAAAAGACCGTGACGCCCGGACCGCACGGAACGATTACAGCGGACATTGAGCTGCCGAGCGACGCCAAGCTGGGCTACTACTCGATTTCGATTCAGGATGGGCAGACCTGGGTGGGGAACGGCTCGTTCCTGGTGGAGGAGTACAAGAAGCCCGAGTACCAGGTGACCGTGAAGCCGACGGTGCAGCGAGTGCTGCAGGGCAATACGATTCAGGCGACGATTGAGGCGCGGTACTTTTTCGGCGAGCCGGTTTCTGGCGCGAAGGTGAAGTACGTGGTGCACACCTCGCAGCACTACTGGTGGGGCGAGTCCGATGACGACAGCGAAGCCGAGGGCGAAGGCGGTGAAGAGGGGTCGGGCGAGGACTATACGCCGTGGGATGCGAGCGAGCAGCAGGAGCACGAGGGCGTGCTGGATGCGAATGGCCGGCTGACGGTGAACGTGGCGGTTCCGCTGGACCAGAAGCACAACGACGAGGATTTTCGCATTGAGGCACGGGTGACGGATGCGGCGAACCGCGAGGTAAGCGGGCACACGACGGTGCTGGCCACGTATGGATCGTTCCACGTGAACGTGGAGCCGCTGAGTTATGTGGTGGAGGGCGGCAAGCCGGTGCGGGTGAAGGTGACGGCGCAGGATTACGACAGCAAGCCTATCCAGACCAAGGTGCATGTGGCGGCGGTGCTGCAGACGTGGGACTCGGTGACGCGGCAGCGGACGGAAAAGCCGGCAGCCGCGCAGGATGTGGCGACAGGCGCCGATGGAACGGCGACGGTGGAGCTGCCGATCAGCGGCAATGGGGATTTCCAGATTACGGCCAGCGCGCAGACGCCGGAGAACCGCACGGTGGAGGACCGCACGTGGGTGTGGATATGGAATGGCGCGGGTGAGGCATACACGCAGCAGAATTCGCAAATCCAGATTGTGGCGGACAAGAAGAGCTACAAGGTGGGCGACGTGGCGCACCTGCTGCTGGTGACCGGGATGAAGGAATCCTGGGCGGTGGTGACGGTGGAGGGCAACACGGTGCAGTCGCGGCGCACGCTGCACGCGGTGGGCGAGAGCACGCCGTTCGATGTGCCGATTACGCAGCAGTCGCAGCCCAACGTGATTGTGAGCGCGCTGATGGTGAAGGACGAACAGGTGCTGACGGCGCAGAAGAGCCTGAAGGTTCCGCTGGACGAGCGCACGCTGACGATTACCGCGACGCCGAGCAAGCTGAAGTATCTGCCGGGCGAGAAGGGCAGTTTCGATGTGTACGCTGCGGACTCGAACGGGAAGCCGGTACAGGCCGACCTGAGCTTTGGCGAGGTGGACGAGGCTCTGTATGGGGTGCGGCCGGATGAGAGCGGCGATATTGTGCGCGCGTTTTATCCGCAGCGGTATGTGTATCTGCAAACGCAGACTTCGCTGGAGTTTTATTTCTTTGGCGAGGCGGGAACCAAGAGTCCGCTGCTGGCCGAGCTGGAAAATCCGAAGGGGATGTATCACCCGCGGATGGCGCAGGTGAAGCCGGGCTCGGACCTGGTGGTGCCGAAGGTGCGCAAGGCGTTTCCGGATACGGCGTACTGGAATCCGAATGTGCGCACGGGCGCCGACGGGCACGCGCGGGTGGAGTTCAACTTCCCCGATGCGCTGACCACGTGGCGGACGACGATTCGGGCGATGACTGACGACGGCAAAGCCGGCGCGATGATAACGCGCGTGCTGGTGCGCAAGAACCTGATTGTGCGGCTGGCCGCGCCGCGCTTCTTCCGGCAGGGCGACGAGACGGTGCTGCGGGTGATTGCACACAACTATCTTGAGTCGGCCAAGGAAGTGACCTTTGCGCTGGACGTGACAGGCGTGGAGGTGATGAGCGGGCAGACGCAGAAGGTGACGATTCCGGCCAAGGGCGAGAGCTACGTGGATTGGCGGGTGCGGGCGCGGACGACGGGCAGCGCGGTGCTGACGGCGAAGGCGCTGACCAATGAGGAGTCGGACGCGCTGGAGATGACGTTGCCGGTGCTGCCGTATGGCGTGAAGCAGCGCGCCGCGGGCGCGGGCGTGGTGTTCTCCGGCGCGGGGCAGAACCAGTGGTCGTACGGCTATCCGGCGGGCGCGGATGCGGGCTCGCGCGGAATTACGGTGACGGTGTCGCCGTCGGTGGCGGGCACGGTGTTTGACGCGCTGGATTACCTGACCAGCTATCCGTGGGGCTGCACCGAGCAGACGATGTCGAGCTTTTTGCCGGATTTGATTGTGTCGCAGGCGGTGGACAAGCTGCATGTGAAGTCGTCGATTGACCGCGCGGTGCTGAACGACATGGTGAACGCGGGCATTGAGCGGCTGATGAGCTTCCAGCATGACGATGGCGGGTGGGGCTGGTGGCCGGACGATCCGAGCCGCGTGTTTATGACGGCCTATGTGGTGGATGGACTGGGCCAGGCTCGTGCCGGCTGGAAGGTGAACGACCAGGCGCTGGAGCGTGGACGAGCGTGGCTGAAGAAAGCGCTCGACGAGCATCCGGACATGGTGCCCGACCTGCGCGCGTATGTGGTGTACGCGCTGGCGCGGACAGGCGGCGCACCGGCAGATGCGATGGAGAGGACGTGGAAGAGCCGTACGACACTGAGCGACGAAGGGCTGGCGCTGCTGGGTCTGGCGCTGGATGCGACCGGTGACGCGCGCGCCAAGGAAACGGCGCAACTGCTGGAGAGCAAGGCCAAAGCGAATGCGAACGAGGCTCACTGGGACGGAAATTACGATGGCATGCTGGCGTACTGGTCGGACACGTCGAATGAGACGACGGCTTTTGCGCTGAAGCTGTTGGTGCGGCAGGACCGCGGGAGCGGCCTGTTGCCGAAGGCGGCACGGTGGCTGGCGATGCATCGCGACGGCGGCTACTGGTACACCACCAAGCAGACATCGATGGTGATTCAGGGGCTGACGGATTACCTGATGCTGAGCGGCGAGCTGGCGAACGAGTCGGATGTGGAAGTGCTGGTGAACGGCAAGAGCGAAGGCAAGCGCCACTTTGGGCCGGCCGATGCGTTTGCCGCGCCGTGGCGTTTGAAGATCGCGGCCAGCGATGTGGGCGGCGGCGGACAGGTGACGATCCGCAAGAGCGGCAACGGCATCACGTACTGGTCGGCGGAGAATATGTGGTACTCGGCTGACCGCAAACAGTTCCAGAAAGGGCAGGTGGCGCTGAACATTACGCGCGACTATTTCCTGCTGCAGAAGCGGCAGGACAAGCCGACCGATGCGATCACGTACGATCTGGTTCCGCTGAAGGGGCCGGTGCATGTGGGCGACATTGTGGCGGTGCGGCTGGCGCTGGGCGGCACGGACTGGAGCTATCTGCTGGCCGAAGATCCGATTCCCGCGGGCACGGAGTTTTTGGCCAACAGCGATTTGTATGCGCTGAACCACAAGCCGGACTGGTGGGGCGAGTGGTATACGCGCAAAGAGTTCCACGACGACCGGGCGGCGTTCTTCAACACGGAGTTCAGCCGGCGGCGCGAGTATGTGTACCTGCTGAAGGTGGTGAACCCCGGCAAGTTCACCATCAGTCCGGCGTCGGCCGGGCCGATGTATCAGCCGGAGACGCAAACGACCACCGACCCTGCAGTGCTTGAGGTGCTTCCATGACGATTGGATTTTTTGTGAAGACAAGGTTTCTGCTGGCGGACGCGTGGAAGCGGCTGCTGCGGAGCTGGCTGTGGGCGGCTCTGCAACTGGCGGGGCTGGCGCTGCTGATTGGTTTGGGCATTGTGTGGACGCGCCTGTCAGAGAAGAACGTATGGCAGGTGTTTTTGACGCTGCTGGTGCCGGTGCTGATTGTGGCGGGATTTCTGGCGCTGCAGGCAGGGACGATTCGCGCGGCGTGGCGCGGCGGCGAAACGAAGCCGGTGCGGCTGGTGTGGGGCGCGGCAACGCTGCTGGTGTGGCTGGTGATTGGCTGGATGCTGTGGATGTGGCTGGATAAGTTTGATGGGCATATTTCTGAGTGGGCCAGCTATTTGAACTCGCGCTTCGATGCGGGCTCGCGCTCGCACTGGGCGACAGACGAGCACGTTGCAAACTGGCTGACGAAGGCTGAGTGGCTGCTGCGTTGGCTGGTTGCGCCGGGGCTGCTGCTGCCGTTGGGCTCGTCGGCTGTGTTTGGCGTGCGGCGGCTGCCATGGCGGCGCGTGTTGCGGGTGTGGATCGACTGGCGCTGGTGGCTTGTGGGGCTGGCGCTGGTGCTGCTGGGCAAGGC
>DASVLI010000215.1:0-34865 GCA_036384955.1 Occallatibacter sp. | reverse complement strand
GGTTACTCCGTGGTTGATCACCCATATTCGGTACAGGGCCAAACTGTGAAAAATATTGAGGCGACTCTAGCTGGGACCGACGGTGCGTTGGGCCAGGTGATTTTGGCTGCTCACTATGACAGCGTTGCTGGAACCGTCGGCGCCAATGACAATGGCACAGGCGTGGCGGCTGTTCTCGATATTGCTCGGCTTATGCGACAGATAAGGCTCAAGCGCACTGTCCGTTTTGTGCTCTTTGTCAATGAGGAGCCCCCATACTTTCAAACTGCGAGCATGGGAAGCCGCGTGTACGCCCATCAACTTCGACAGGACGGGGTGCCCGTTTCTGCCATGCTCTCGCTTGAGACGATAGGGTTTTATTCTGATGAACCGGGCAGTCAAGATTACCCACCCGTACTGAGCTTGTTCTATCCAAGCAAGGGGAACTTCATCGCATTTGTAGGCAACACTGATTCGCGAGGGTTGGTTCGAGAATCTGTTCATAACTTTCGCGAGTCCACCCGCTTTCCCTCGGAGGGTATTGCGGCCCCCGGGAACTGGCTCGGAATTGGATGGTCGGATCAGTGGTCGTTCTGGCAGGAGGGATATCCCGGCATCACGGTGACGGATACGGCTTTGTTTCGCTACCACGACTACCACACGCCAAGCGATACCGTGGACAAGGTGAAATTCGATAAGGCTGCAAGAGTCGTGGAAGGGGTAGGTAAACTCGTCGAGGAACTCGCGAACAAACCGTAGTTGGTCGCTTTCACCGTGCTACATCGAAGGGGACTTGACACCCTGCTCCGAAAACCAATTCATGCCAAGCGGTAACTGGACTGCAGCGAAATCGAGGTGGATAACTCTGCGATGTTCTGGAGCGCGCGACGGCGAGGACGCATGAAGGAGCAGTGGCCGCATCAGGAGCGCGCCTCCAACTCCTACAGCACACACTTGTTCTGGAAGGTTGTGACGAACTGATGGAATCTCATCTTCTGGAATCCGGCCGAGCTGATGGGAACCTGGGATAACCCGCAAGGCGCCGTTCTCTTCGCCGCTCGCATCGAGGTGAATCCGAACCGAAAGCATGTTTTCAAGCACCGACGCCGGAGGCTGAACGTGGAGCACGTCTGCCTTAATTGACCACGGTCCGAATCCATCGATCTCGATTCTGTCCTGAACCGCAATCGTGACATCTTGATGCCACGGCACCTTCCAATTCGCTCCGGGGATCTTGTCGAACAGGATTCCTCGAACAGGGAAACACTCAGAACCAAGGGCCGGTGCAACCAGTTCGCGAATGACCGGCGAGCGTGCGAGACTTTGCACCTCGGGGGATACATCGAGAAGGTTACGAACGGCGAAAATGCCGCCGCGCTTCCGCACTGAACCCGCGTTATTGACCCGCTCCATCGCAGATAAGAGTTCCTGGACCTCAGGCTCCGATAGAACTCCATCGCGGGTCGCAAAGCCATATTGCTCGACTTCATCGTGTATTGAACGGAGCATTGACACGACTCAAATTCTAACCGGAGATGACGCTGCAAGGATGAGATGAGCAACCAAGCGTGACGAGGCAGAAACCCGATTCAACAGCGTCATCACGTCTGAAGGAAGCGGCCTGAAGTCGGAATTTGCGAGCGGATCTGCCATCGCTCTGAGAGTACAACGTGGAGTGGGGCACAATTTCAATACCTCAGCTACTTTGCAAAACTCTGAACGATGAAAGTGATCCGCTTAGCAAGATCAGCGGGTAACCGCGATCCGACAGCGGAATCTTTCAGAGAAACGTCGGCAAAAACGGAGGCCCGTAATTATTCACTCTCAGCGAGACGGTAGTTGCGAGCGATTTCTGCCAGAACATCGTCACGTGTACCGGTTCGCAGGCCGAGGGATTTGAGGTCAATTTCCTCGGCGCGCATTCGGGCGATGAAGTCGCCAATATCCCTCTTGACGGCCTCCGGAGCCATAGGATCAATGGCGGGATCGAGGATCTGGTAAAGTCTGAAGACATCGTTTTTGTGTTTCTTGATTGTCTTGCTGTCGATCTGTTCACCGCGCTCCGCACGCGCAGTGAGATCAAGCCATGCCCGGGCCTTCAGAGCAACGAGTTGCGCGGCACCCACCCAGGGGAGCCCGTCGATCTCCTGCCGACCCGCGCGGATGAAATTGTAGTAGTCGTTATCGAGAAGAATCGCCGAAAGACTGGACGCATACTCCTCAACCGGTAGCGGCGTGAGATGACTGCCCTCAGCAACCTGCAATACATCGGGCTGACGTGAGAACAATTCCAGCATGAAAGGATAGTCCGCGTTCGCGGGCTTCTGGAAACGATAGAACTGCTTTTCGCCGGTTGACTTCTCTTGGACCTCGTAGCCGCCCGCGCGCACAAACTCCCAGAATGCCCGGACAAAGGCGCTATCCAACGCCTCGACAAAGAGAACGATGTCCAGGTCCTTGGTGGCCCTGAATGGGAGGCCGGCACCGGTCATGGCAATATCGCATGCGGTGCCGCCGATGAGCACATAGCGATCAGCAAAATTCCGGAAGTGCTCGCGAAAGACCTCCAACCCTTTTACCATTTGAATTTCTCCATCATCTCTTCCAACGCGGTTTCGGTGCGCTCGTCGCGGTCTTCCTTCAGAGAAAGATAGAGCGACAACCGATCGACGATGCCATCTTCGGCGAAGAGCGCGGGCGGATACCACCAGACCTCAATCTCGCTGGCATCCGGGTCTTGAGCTGGAACCTCAATGGTCTTGTGCCGTTGCCGAAGGGCTTTCCAGTCCTCACGGCTCAGCGCATAGATTGTGTACTCTGGCGGCGCCAGCATACTGAAATGCGCTAACGCCGTGAGCCCCGCGCGAATTGCGCCTTCCGCTTCTCTTGTGCGGCGGATAAAGAGCCGCTTGCTTACCGGGCTGCGGAGGAAGGGTAGAGCATTTCCCCAGATATCTTTTCGGCCTCCAATGAAACGCAGACAACGCTCCCGACCGCGGACCGTGACCTCAGCAAGGTTCGCCGTCTCCAGCTCGTCAAAGGCGCGAGTCATCGTCATGGCCGAGTATCCCAACCGCGGAGCCATTTCGGCGGGGATCAGCACGTGTCCTGCATCGCGGAGCAACGCATGGAGGACAACAACCTGCGTGGATGGGCTGAAGGTAGGAGCCCCCTCGCGGATTCTGCGGAAGTGTTCGCGCAAATCAATCGCCAGCATGGGTAGGTACATCTGGTTACCTGGAACAATAAACTGAACCTTTTGTTCGATCAACCGCTTCCTGTTGTACGCCGTCACCTGCGCGCGGACATAGATCAGGTTCACTTGCTGCCTCGCCTGGAGCATGTCCATGTGCTTGCGTACCGTTGCCGGCGACTGCTCCTCGGGGTTAGAGTCGATAACGAGAAGGGCGCGCAGTCCGAGCAGCTCCGCCTGTGCGAATTTGTATCTTTCCCTGAGGACGTGCGGCAAATTGCCGGATCCTCGCCAAGGCGCAGTCTTCACCGTGGCGCCCAGGGCGTCGTGAACATAGCGCTCGAGTTCCTGGAGTTCGGGTTGCACCTGCGGCTCCGTCACAATGAATATGCACGATAACATAGCACATGTGATCGTGCATTTCAAGTGTTACATTGACAAACGGCGCAATGCTCTACGATCAGCCCATTGGCCGCATGGTGTGCACACACTTCACCCGCAAAATACCGAGGGGTAGCTTACAATCCTTTGTCTGGATATCTTCCGAACGCTTCTCGACCTCGATTTCATCGTGATTCAAGAGAATGGCCGTTCTCGACGGATCGCTCATGCCACTTGCACTGATCGGTGAAGTTTTCGTCAACCGCGGAGGTATTGAAACTGTCCGAACGCTGGCGCCAACCGTACAGCACCGGTGGCAAGATACTTTCATCTTTTTGCTGACCTCTTTTGCCCTTGAACAAAGGCCAGACGCAGCAAGCGAAGAGAATACTCCACCTTAATCATGCAACTTCGCACGCCCCGCTGCATCAGGGTGCTCCAATTTGATCGAATGAAGGAACAACTGCTGACCATTCCTTCCAGGATCCAAGGCGTTGTCGGTCCCGCACCTGCCGATTATAGGGAGCATCGAAGACGATTTGAGCCCATGCTGGAGGTCGACTGTGAATTTGGTGCAGGTCCGGGTTATCGTCGATCAGTAAGTCTCCTCGCACGATGGTCTTGTCTTTGCTCAGGATTGTCCTCCGCGTGAATTCGGAACCGAAGTATCTTTCAATCCACTCATACTTCTCAAGCACACAGTTTCGGAACGCTGTTAGCGGTGACGTGCAGATTCGAACATCGTATCCGGCTTGTAGCATCTCGTTCAGAGCAACAACTGCGCCCTCAATGACCGGAAGATTCTCGTAGAACCCCTTCGCATGATAAATGCTCTCCGCTCTCGAACGCATCCGGGTCTTTTCTGCCGGAGTCTCAACGAGATCCTCGTAGTCCTGAGCTGCGTGGAAGCTCATACGATTGGACAACTCGACGCAAGGCAACTCTGGGAATAAAGATTTCCAACGTCTGAGGAACTCAGATTCCCAGTCGGCGAGCGGACCGTCCTGATCAACTAAAACGATAAAAGAGGTGGATCCAAGTTCCTTAAACTTGCGGTCGCAATTTCTGTTTTCAAAATTCTCTGATGCGTGCACTATGAACCCCTCAGTTGATTCTGATGATCAGATTTCCAACGCCGATTGAAAACTCCGGATTTCGCCGATCGAAAATTCTCCCACCCTGATGGTGGTTGCGGTTGCGGAGACCAACCCGCCAAGGAAAAGCCGGCTGCAGATTCATCGAGACTATGGGCGGCGGGGCGTAGCAGGAGTCCGCTTCGTCTCCAGCCCGAACGAAGATCCCATCGGACGATAGATTTGCCCATGCCTCAGAAAACTCATAGGGCACTTCTTCTGCCGCGACTGTCGGCCTGAACGGCAGCGGACTCGGCTCGTTATCGTTCGGGCAGCGAAATCAGGCCGGCCTCGCGTTGTTCCTTGAAGAGATAACTCTCCCCGCAGACGTTGATTGTGGTGGAGTGATGCAGCAGCCGATCGATGAAGGCTGTTGCGATGATCGCGTCGCCGAAGATCGATCCTCATTCGCCGTAGCTTTTGTTGGACGTGAGTATGATGCTGCCGCGCTTGTAGAGCGCTGGCGAGTTGGAAGAAGATGGTTGCGCCCAGGTCGTCCAGCGGCAGGTATCGCATTCCATCGATGAAGAGGTCCCTCGGAGCCAGGTAGCTCCACCCCCGCCGCGCCGGGATCTTCCAATCCTCTATCCCTGCCTTTTCAGCGGCCTGCATCCCCTCTTCCCCCAAAAGTTGCACATGCCCCGAGGCAAGATTTTTGGCTCCGGCCCTAGAATCCCGCAAAGCACAGGCCGATAGAGTGCCCGTAACACACAACCACCTGCTCCAAATAGCGATTCTGGACCTTTAGAAGGATCTGGGTCGGTGCAGGCGGAACTCGATATAAGGAGCAAATCCAATGTCCCTCAGCATCATCAATAGCATCTCCGCACTGAAGGCAGAAAACGCCCTCTCCACGACCCAAGCGAACCTGCAGAAGGTTCTCACCCAGCTCTCCACCGGCCTCAAGATCAACTCCGGCTCCGACGACGCGGCCGGCCTGGCAATCGCCAATGGCCTGTCGGCGAACATCGCCGCCCTTACCCAGTCCAGCCAGAACGCGACGGACGGCGTTGGCCTCCTGCAGACCGCCGACGGCGCGCTCTCCCAGGTCACCTCGCTGTTGAACCGCGCAGTCACCCTGGCCACGGAAGCCGCGAACGGCGGCCTCTCCACCAGCCAGTCGACGGCTCTGGACACCGAGTATCAGTCGATTCTGACCGAAATCGGCAACATCGGCTCGACCACCAACTTCAACGGCACGGCCATCTTCGGCGCAACCGCGTCCGTGTTCACCTCTGACGGCACCTCCGGCGGCAGCAACACGGTTTCGACCGCGATTGGCGCCCTGACCACGACAGCCCTGGCCCTGAACGCCACCGACCTGACCTCGACGGCCAATGCCACCACGGCCCTGAGCGCGATTTCCGCGGCCATCCAGACCGTTGCCGCCAACCGCGGCGCGATCGGCGCCAGCGTGAACCAGCTGACGGCGGATGCCAGCGTGCAGAGCACCGAAGTCACCAACCTGACCAGCGCCCAGAACTCCGTGCAGAACGCCGACATCGGCGCAACGGTTGCCCAGATGACGCAGTTCAACGTGCTGCAGCAGACGGGTATGGCGGCTCTGTCGCAGTCCAACCAGGCCCAGCAGTCCGTTCTCAAGCTGCTCCAGTAAACCGGTAACCCCACCAACCCAACCGGCGGCGTCCCTTCGCGGGGACGCCGCCACTTTTTTCCATTTTTGCTCTGGAAGAACACGGCCGAAGTGCCGATATAGTTGTGCGGCTTAAACGCGGTCTCCCCAAGGGTTAACCGCCAAAAGCCCCCGAAAGGGATATGGCACCGGTATGAGCACTTCATCGCTAAGTTCGCTTCTAGGGTCCTCGTCGACGTCTTCCATCGACCTGAGCGCGATTCTCCAGGCTGCCTTTGGCGCCTCGTCCTCGGGCCTCGATGTGTCCTCGGCCGTGAGCGCCGCCATTACCGCCGCCCGCGCCCCGGAAAATGTGTGGAGCAATCAGGAGTCGATCCTCAGCAGCCAGCAGAGCTCGCTGAAGGCGCTGGTCTCCTACACCAACACACTGGAAGACGATTTGACCTCGCTGAACAGCGTGGTCGGCGCTCTGTCGAACCGCTCGGTGACCTCCTCCAATTCCAGCCTGATCACGGCCAGCGCGTCTTCGGGTGCGACTACCGGCACCCATACCGTGGTCGTCAACAATCTGGCCACCACTGCTTCGTGGACCTCCGGCACCTTTGCCAGCAGCACCACCGCGTTGCCCGCCGGCAGCTTCACCATCACCACCGGCGACGGCACCAGCACCACCATCACCACCGACGGCACGCAGACGCTCGCCGACGTGGTCAGCCAGATTAACGGCGACAACCTCGGAGTAACGGCGCGCGTTATCACCGATGCCACCGGCTCCCGGCTGGCCATCACCGCCGCTGCGTCAGGCAGCGCCAACGACTTCAGCATCGGCAACGCCGGCACGGGCTTTGGCTTCACTCAGGCCGCGGCGGGCACAAACGCCTCGCTCACAGTGGACGGCATCTCCATCTCCAGCGCCTCGAACACGGTTTCTGGCGCCATCTCCGGTGTCACCCTGAATCTGGTCGGCGCAGCCTCCGGCTCCACGGTTACGCTCTCGGTCTCGCCCAATACCTCTTCGGCAACAGATGCGATCAACCAGTTCGTCACCGACTACAACACCATCATCTCCGCACTCAACGGCCAGTTCACCTTCGATGGATCGAGTGAAGGAATCCTGTCGACAGACTCCGCGGTGCGCAACCTGCAGAACCAGCTGCTGTCCTCCTTGTCGTACACCTATACGCCGGCCACGGGCACAACCACGGTTCCCAACCTCTCCTCGATGGGCATCAGCGTCAACAACGACGGCACACTCACGGTTGACTCCTCCGCGCTGGAAGCCAAGCTCTCCAGCAACTTCAGCGACGTGCAGAACTTCTTCCAGGGCGCTTCGATGAACGGCTTTGCCAACAACCTGAATCAGCAACTGACCGACTACACCAACACCGGCAACGGCGCCTTCACCGTTGATCTGCAGAGCATCAGCAGCCAGATCAGCGATCTTGAAGACACCATCAACAACTTCGAGACCAACTACATCACGCCGCTGCAAACCAGATTGCAGTCACAGTACAGCGCGGCCGAAATCGCCCTGCAGCAACTGCCGACGCTGACCAAGCAGATCAACACCATGCTCGGCTACAACAACTCCAACGGATAAACGGAACGGACCATGACAGGTACTTACAAGGCATACCGGCAGACAGCGGCTGAGGCGAACGACGGCCTCGGCCCGCTGATCGCCCTCTTCGACACGCTGGCCGGAAATCTGCATCGCGCCGCATGCGCCCAGCGCGACAACGACATCGCTACCCGTTGCGATGAGGCGCGCCACGCGCTACTGGTCATCGGCTTTCTTGAGGACTGGGTGGCTCGCGGTGCTGAAGGCGAGCTGGCAGCAGGGCTGAAAGCCTTCTACGACTCGCTGCGCCGCGCCGTCATTGCCGCCGGCTTCAAGCAATCCGCGGAGATTTTCGAGCTGCAGATGAAGCGCGTTCTTGAGCTCCGTCAGCAGTGGCAAGCGATCGAGCAGCGGCTGGAAGCTCCGGGGCCAGAGATTCTGCGTCCCGAGTTCAACGGCCCTGCGGCGTACTTTGCCGCGCAGGCGGAGGGCAGCCGCGGCAGTTGGTCTGCCTAGAGACGGCGCGCGCGGACTGCCCCTCCCCGGGCCTCCGCGCACGCTGTCTCGTTTCTAGCCCTGCTCAAATAATTCTGCACACGAGAAAAGGCCGCGCCTCCCAAAGGGAAGCGCGGCCTTCTTCGTTCCGCAATTAGTTAGGCAGATAATTCAGCAGCGTAGTGGGAATCACTTTGGCTGCCGCGGCCAGCGCCGCGCTGTTGGCCGTCTGCGCCTCAGCCAGGTTGGTCGCTGCCGTAGCCATGTCCACGCCCACCAAAGATGTGGCCTCCGACGACAAGCTCACCTTCTCCTGCGACAGATATGTTTCCTGCGCATTAAGCTGATTTTCGGCGTTGCCGTAAAAGACGCGCTGCTGGCTGACATAATTCAGCGCGGAGTTGATCGTCGTTGTCGCGCTCGAAATCGCAGTCGTGTTGCCGCTCTGCAGCGCGCTCACCAGATCGCTCAAAGCGCCGATCACGCTGTTGCTCGAGTTGGAGAAGATCTGATCGCCGGGCAGGTTCACTTGCACGCTCATGCTGCTGCCCACAATCACCGAATTGGTTCCGCTGTTGCCGTTGTAAGTGTAGCCGGTGCTCGAGCTTGAATCGGCCGTGTAGGGAATCTGCGAACTGTCGGTGCCGGCAAACAGGTAGCTGCCCTCATACGACGAGTTGGCCTGTTCAACCACGCTGGAGAGCAGTCCCTGCACCTGCGTGGCCAGGGCCTGCAGGTTGTCCGAATTCAAGGTACCGTTGGCGCCCTGCGTGCCCAGCGAAATCGCGGTGGTCAGCGAGGTCACGACCGAACTCAGCGCGGAGTCCGCAGTCTGCACCATGGCCAGCGTGCCGCTCACGTTCTGCGTGTACTGGTCCACGTTCGCGCTTGAAATGGTGTTCTGCACCATTGCCGCGGAGGCAAACGGATCGTCCGACGGAGTGCTGACGCGCTTGCCGGTTGAAATCTGCTGCAGCGCGGTGTTCACCGCCGACTGGCTGGTTTGCAGCGCGTTAAGAATGTTGGAGGTCTGGTTGGGATTCACTCGCATGGCGATTCATCCTTCTACGAAATCATGTTGATGGTGGTGTCGTTCAGCTTCTGGATCGTGCTCACGACGCGCGCCGCCGCCTGATACGCGGTCTGAAACTTGATCAGGTTGGTGGTTTCTTCGTCGATGCTGACGCCAGAGACTGAGCCCTGCATATTGGTCAGTTGCAGCAAGCTGTTGCCAATCGCCGTCGACTGCGCCGAGGCATTCGAGGTCGCCGTGCCCACCTGCTGCACCAGCGTGGCGTAGGACTGCGCGGGCGTCAGCCCGGAAGGCAGTTTGCCGGAAACCGCCGTGGCAAGTTTGGTCACGTTGCCGCCGCTGCCACTCGATCCATCCGAGCTGATGGCGATCAGCGACGGGTCGGTGCTTGCCACCTTCAGCGTCGAGGCCGCGCCGCTTGCGGAGAATGAGAAAAAGTCCTGTCCAGCGTTGCCGTTCGAGTCGTAGCCCGAGGCCTGGGCGCTGTTAAACGCCGTGGCAAACTGGCTGGCCAGCGTGTTCAGCTGGTCCATGAAGCCCGGAATCACCTGGTCGCGAATGGCAATTGCGCCGCCCAGCGTGCCGCCCTGGATCGCGGTCGTGATGTCCTTGCCCGTCGTGTCAATCACGTGCTGCATGCCGTCGCTGCCTTTGGTTGTCTGCAGCGCGAAGCTCTGCCCGCCCACCACCAGCGGCGAACCGTCTCCGGTGGTAATGGTCTCTCCGTCACCGGCTTGAACAATTGAAATGCCCGTGAGTTTGGAAAGCTGCTGCACCAGCTCGTCGCGCTGGTCCTGTGCCGTGCCGCCGTCCTTGCCGGCCTTCTGCAGCGTGGCCACCTGTCCGTTCAGGGCCGCAATCTGCTGGGTCAGAGAGTTAATCTCCGCCACCGTCTCCGTTACCTGGTTGTCGGAATTGGTCTGGGCATCGCTCAATCCGGCGGCGGTATTGTTGAAGGCATTGGCCAGGTTCTGGCCTGCGGAACTCACGCCAGCCTGCACCGCCGAGCTGGAAGGATTGGCCGACAACTGCGCCAGAGCGCTGGAAAAATTCGACAACGCCGTGGTGATGTCGCCGCCTGTCGTGGTGAAGTAGGTCTGCAGCTGTTCCAGGCTCGCGTACTGCGCGTCGGCGCCGCTTTGCTGAGAGGTTTGCGCCGCGATCTGCAAATTCAGCAGCTCGTCGCGCACGCTCTGCACACCGTCCAGGCTCACACCGCCGCCCAGTACACGGGTGTTCTCAAACGACAGGGGATTCTCAGAGAACTGCGCCACCTCGCGCGTGTAGCCGGCCGTGTCCGCGTTGGCAATGTTGTTGCTCGTCACGCTCAGGGCCGCCTGCGCCACCTGCAGCGCCTGCACTCCAATCGAAAGTGATGCCGTCAATCCGCTCATACGTGTCAGACCCGGCAGGACATGGTGCGCGAAACGTACCCTGTGCCGGAACCCTCCTGGAGATTTCCTTGCAATGAGCTGAACAGCGAGACCATCAGCGCCACCGAGTGGCTGGCCTTCTCCAGCAGCACAGAATACTGCCGGTTCAGGTGCTGCAATTCGGCCGAAGCGGCGCGAATCTGGTTCTTCAAGCCGCTCTCCGACAACGGCGGCGCCACCAGCGGATGTTCGTTCAGACGCAGTCTTGCGTCCTGCGACAGCTCGCCCAGCCGGACGCTTAGCGCCTGCTGGCTGGCAACGCTGTCTTCAAATTCAGGGAGGGAGTTTTGGGAAATGGCGCGCATGCCCCTTTCGAGCTCACTCGAAAGCAGGCGAAGAAGTTCGAGATACTCCCCGAGTTGCGCTTCCCGTTCCTGAACGACAGTCTCACTCATTCCTGCTGCTATCCCTGCGATTGCCTCTCAGGTCAGCGAGGCCGCCATCCACGAATGGATTAGGCGCGCTCGTTGACCATCGACGCGGCAATCGCTTCCGCATCGATGCTGTACTTGCCACTGCTGACAGCCTGCTTCAACTGGCTGACCAGTTCATGGCGCGAGGCCGGCGTGCTCATCGCCTGGCTCACCAGGGAGCTGACGGAGCTGGAGTCCGATGTGAGGGTCGTACGATCCTCGCTATCGGTAGAGTCCACGGAACCGGCTGACTGCCCGGCTACCTTTTTAGGGCTCTGCTCGCTGGCAATCTGGTTGGCGATTACGTTGGAAAGATCGATTCTCATGGCTGCTCCTCAGGTAATTCTGGGTCTCTATCGGCACCTTCGCCGAAAAGTTTTAACCGAAATCTCACTCTATACCGCCCTTTTGCGAGATTTCTTTACCCTGCGGCCCCGTGGGACCACCGGAATCACCCTTTTCCACCTCCTTATGCATCGCTTTCACCAACATCTTTGCAATTCCAATGCCACCTGAAGCCGCCATGGAGGTGGAAAGTTGCTGTACCCCCATGCTCATCATCTGCTGGCCGCCCAGACTGTCCTGGTTATCCTCGTCGGCGCCCGGCACCGTGGCCATTGACTGCTCGGCCTGCTGCAACCAGCTGCCCAGCAGAATTGACTCGAACTCCTGCGCGCCCTTGGCAATCTTTTCGTCGGTCTGGTTTCCCTTCGCCGTGCTCATCTGCGAGAGCAGATGCTGCTCGCGCGACTGCGCCAGATCCAGCTGGGACTGCGCCGCTAATGAACCGCCAAGAATCGGACTCGCCATTACTGAATCTCCAAATCTGCCTGCAGACCGCCTTCAGCCTTGATCGCCTGCAGAATCGCAATTACGTCGCGCGAAGTGGTTCCAATGGAGTGGAGCCCATTCACCAGTTCCTCCACATTGGCGCCTTCGTCCAGCCGCATCGTCTTGGCCGGCGCATCGGTCACGTTGACCTGTGTCTCAGGCACCAGCACCGCCGTCGGATTCACAATCACCGTCCGGTCGCCGCGCATGTTGCCGCCGCTAATTGACTGCTGGCCGCCGTTCTGACCGCCGGAACCATCGGCGCGATCACCCGTCGTGTCTGGCTGCTGCTGATTCATGCCCGCCGCGCCCATGCCACCGGAGCTGCTCGCTGGCGCACCCGTCCACTGAGGTCCGACGGCGCCCGGCACACCCTGCACCTGATACGTCGTCACCACCTGGATCGATAGGTCGCCGTGAATAATCGAAACCGGCGTCAACTTCACATCGCCGCCCAGCACCACCGTGCCGGTGCGCTCGTTCATCACAACCTTGGCCGGAGTGGTTACCGAAAGCTGCAGGTTCTGCACCTGCGAAATCAACGTTGGGACCGAAGCCGCACCGGCATTGGCCACATCGATGTCGACACGCGAGCTATCCAGCGCCTGTGCCACCGGCTTGTGGAAGGTGTCATTCACCGTGTCGGCAATTCGTTTTGCCGTGGTGAAATCCGGATTGCGCAGCAGCAGCGAAACTGTTTTAAAGTCGCCGATGTTCACCGACGTGTCGCGCTCCACAATGCCGCCATTGGGAATGCCGCCCACAGTGGTTGAATTCACTTCCTTGCCGTTGGTGCCGCTGCCGGCCGTGTATCCGCCCATAATCAGCGGCCCCTGAGCTTCGGCATAGACCTGCCCGTCGGGGCCGTGCAATGCACTCATCAGCAGCACGCCGCCCTGCAAACTTTTGGCGTCGCCCACCGACGACACTGTGACATCGATGCGCGCACCGGGCCGCGCGAACGGCGGCAACGACGCGGTAATGAAGACCGAGGCCACGTTTTTCACCGTTACTGACGCGGGCGCAATCAGCACGCCCATCTTCTGCATAGCGTTGGCCAGCGTCTGCACCGTGAAGTAGGTCTGCTGGCTGTCGCCGGTACGATTCAGGCCAACCACCAGGCCGTAGCCCACCAGCATGTTGTCACGCACGCCTTCCACGCTGGTGATGTCGCGAACCAGCACGCGGCGGTCGGGCGTGGCGGCAGAGGCGCACAGCGTTCCGGCGGCCAGCAGGGCCGCGCTCACGGCGCGGAGAACTCTCGAATTGGTCAGCGCGTTTGTCATGCGTTCCTAGAACCCAACCAGCCACAGCAGCGCGCGCATGATTTTGTTGGGCGAGCGCACACTGTCGGCAATGATTCCCTTGCCCTTCATTTCAATCTCAAGATTGCTCAGCGCGGCGGAAGGCACGGTGTTGTCCGAGCCGATGTCCTGGGGCCGCAACACACCACGTACGGTCACGTCCTCGTGCTGGTTGTTCATGAAAATCTTGCGCTGCGCTTCCACCACCAGGTTGCCGCTGGGCAGCACCGCCACCACCTGCGCCGTCATGCTGGTCTGGAAGGTGGTGCTCGAATCCGTTGCTCCCGCGCCCTTCAGCGTTGTCGAAGAGTTGGCCGCCAGCAGCGGATTCAACCCCGTTGTTTTCACCTGTCCCGCAAGTCCCGTAATCGCTGAATTGGTCTGGAAGGCACGCGAGCTGTTCACGTCGCCGCTCTGCGCCGCCTTGGTGCTTACCGACACCAGAATCACCACCGTGTCGTTGACCTTGCGCGCCTTGTTGTCGCCGGAGAGATCGCTGACGCCGCCGTTGGTCCACAGGCTGCCCGTGGTGCGCTGCTCTTTCACCGGCGCCTGCTCCTGCACGCGCGTCAGATACTCCGCTCGCAAATCCGCGGGATCTTTCTTCTTGCTTTTGGTGGCGTGCGCCAATGGGCCTGCAAGCACAGCAAAAGCGAGCACCGCGCACACCAGCCGGATTCCGAACTTGCTCTTCCCCGTCATCGCTACAATCTCCCTTGCAACAGGCCGCCGTTGACCACCACCGCTGTATAGGTCTGGCGAGTGCCCTTTTCGGTCACGCGAATCCTCTGGCCAATCGATCCGTTTTCCATCGTCACCACGGGAATCTGAATGTGCACATGCTTGCTGTCGAGCAGCAGCACCGCCGGTGTGCCGGTGCGAATCACAACCTCGTGCGAAGCCATCGGCGCCGACGAGCGATTCAAGCCTCCATCGCTTGCCGACAGACCCGCAAGCCTTGCCGCAGCCTCTGGCGTGGCACGAACAGCCACCAGAAACGGCAGGCACTCGCTGCTCTGTTCGCAGCTCAGACGCACAATCAGCCGTCCACTCATCGTCTCGGCCGAGTCAACCGTCAACCGCGGCGAGGACGTTGCAGCCACCACGCGCGTCAGCAAATCCACCTGCGCAGGCTCGACTGCCGTGCCCGTGCTGCTGATGGCGGCGGCGATTTGCGCAGTGGTAATGCGGTAGCTCGCGGCCCACGCCGAGCCCGCCATCGCCATTGCCATGCCTGCGGCCAGAATCAGATTCCTACGCATTCCGTGCCTCGTCTCTTACTGCGCCAGCTGGTTCAACTGCTGCAGCATCTCGTCGGCTGCTTTGATCACGCGCGAGTTCGACTCATACGAACGCTGCGCCAGAATCATGTTCACGAACTCGTCCACCACGTTCACGTTCGACTGCTCCAGCATGCCCTGCTGAATGGTGCCCAGGCCGTCGGAGCTGCCCGGCGTGCCCACAATCGCTTCACCGGACGCCGTGGTGGGCAGATAGATGTTGTTGCCCACGCTGTTCAGGCCGCCGGGGTTCTGGAACATGGCCAGCTGAATCACGCCCACCTGCTGGGCCTGCGTCTGGCCGGGCAGTGTCGCGCTCACCGTGCCATCGCTGCCGATGGTGATGTTGGTGGCCGACGCCGGAATATTGATGGCCGGCTGCAGCGCATTGCCGTTGGCTGTCACCAGGTTGCCCTGCGAATCGGGCTGAAAGTTGCCGGAACGCGTGTAGCCGATCTGCCCGTTTGGCATCAAAATCTGGAAGAAGCCGCTGCCCTGAATGGCCATGTCCAGCGGGTTGCCGGTCGTGGTCAGATCGCCCGGAGTCTGCACAATCTCCGTGCTGCCGGGCCGTGTACCCAGGCCGATCTGCAGGCCGCTGGCCACCGTGGTCTGCTGCGTGGCTGCCGCGCCAGGCATCACGGTGTTCTGATAAAGCAAATCGGTGAACTGCACCCGCCGCGACTGGAACCCCGAGGTGCTGGAGTTGGCCAGGTTGTTGGCGATGTTGTCCAGGTTGATCTGCTGCGCCGTCATGCCGCTTGCCGCGGTGTAAAGAGCGTGAAACATCGTTCTCCTTTTAGCCGACCTTGGGAAGATCTTGCGTGGCCGTCTTGTCCATTTCGGAATTGAACATCGCCAGCGCGCGCTGCATCATCTCTGCCGAGCGCTGCGCCGTTACCAGTTCCACCATGCTTAGAACCGGATTCACATTCGAGCTTTCGAGCATGCCCTGCCGCACGCTGGAGTCGGTCGAATCCTGCTCCGTGCCTGCCGGTGCGCCGTAATAGGTGTTGCCCAAATTCGAGAGCTGCGTGCCGTCCTTGAACTCCACCACTTTCAACTTGCCGGTCACCGCGCCGTTCACGGAGATATTTCCGTTGGCGCTGATGGAGATTTTTCCGCTGGGAATCGTGATTGGGCCGGCATCGCCCATCACCAGGTCGCCGGAGGCGGTCATCAACTGGCTCTTGGCCGAAACGTGGAAGCCGCCGTTGCGGGTATACACATTACCGCTCGCGGTCTGGACCTGGAAGTACCCCTTGCCTTCAATGCCAAGGTCCAGCGGATTGCCGGTCTTCTGCATCGAGCCCTGGCTCTGGTCCAGCGTCATACCGCTCATCACGCCAAAATTGTTGATGGCCTGGTTCAAGGGCGTTTCGGATTCACCGGCAGCATCGGCCAGCACTGACCCGAACACGTGATGCTCGGCGCGATATCCCACCGTGCTCGTGTTGGCCAGGTTGTTGGCGATTGCGTCCAATACCTGCATGCGGGCGACCAGCGCCGAACATGCGGCATAGTATCCAGTGTCCATATGCACCTCGTCGCAAACAGAAATGCACGCGGCGTGCCATACGGATGGGCAAGAATTGCCCGGAAATGGCCTCGAAAGGGCCAAAATCGATGAATTCCATGAGAGCTTGATGAGAGCGGGCAGAATCCGCCTGCTGCTGGGCAAATTCTGCGCCCGGCATCCTCATGCGAAGCAAAGCGGCTTTACATGGCGTAGAAGCGCCGCGGCTCATCCTCGGCAGAATGCGCAATGGGAGCCGGCGTCAGTTGCTGCAGCTTTTGCATCTTGTGCGCGCCGCGCACCAGCTCGGACCAATGCGTCCGTGCCGCCGGATCGCGCTGCTCCAGCCAATACTCCTGCACGCTCCTGGGCAGCGACCAGGCCCGCGCCAGCGCGGATGGAGAAAACTCCACCTGCTTCAATTGCGCGGTCCAGCCGCACAACGCCGGCATTCCATCCAATTCATGTAGGAGTCCAACAAGATAGGCGTCAGACGGGTTGATTGCACCGCGGGACTCTTGCGCCAGTTGTTCGCAGTTGCGCGCCACTTCGCGCGCATGGCCCCATGCGTGGCGAATCTCCAGCCGCTGGCCGGCCTGGATGGCCGCATCGTGGGCAATGGCGTCGAAGCAAACCTCCACGCCCAGGGCTGAAATGCAATCTTCAATGCGTTCGAAGCTGCCGGTCAGCGCTTCGCCCTCGTGGCCGGCCTGCCGCATAATCTGAATGGTCGCGCCGGGGTCGCGCAGCACCACTTCGGCCAGTTCGCTCAGGCTCAGAACCCGCTCGCACAGACTCAGCTCCATGCACAGCAGGGTTTCCGGCAAAATGGGCAAAGCGGGCAGTTCGGGGATCTGCCCGCTCAAAGTGGATTTGTCCTGCTTCAGCTTGTTCCGGATCTCGAAAACTTTTCGGTTCTGCACGGGGCCCCCACCATGCCCCTTATCGGCAGATTGAGCCGCAAGTTCTAGCCGGAAACCGCCACAGAATCCTCAATTTCGGCAAAATTTCTGTGGATTCTGTGCGCAAATTGCCGGCGCAGGCTGAAAACCACGTCCGCCCTGCCTCTTTTACCGGTCACGCGCACCACCACAAAGTCCTTGCACTGGGCAAAAACGGCCTCGCGCGCCGCCACCTGCACCGCCGTCCTGCCCACGGTGCGCGCCATTTTGTCCGGCGCTCCGGGCTCGTCCACAAATACTTCCTCATACCCAGGAGAAATGGTCAGCCGTTCCAGCTGCTCCTCGAGCTCGGTCGTCGTAATCAGGCAAGGCTCCACGCGGTAGCCGGTCAGCTTTTCCAGCAGCTCCAGCACCTGCGGCTCCACGCGGGCGGCAAAGCCCACCAGCAGCCGGTTGGCGCTGGCCGAGTAGTGCAGCGGCACGGCGCGAAAGGCCTTCAACAGTCCGACGGGCACGTCCGTCTCCACCCACAGGCCTACAAAATCCGACGACAACACCGGGTAGCCCCACTGCGCGGAACGTGCAGCGGCCAGTTGGTTTTCGGTCACGTAGCCCATGCGCACCAGCACCGCTTCCAGCTCCTCGCTGCTGTTCTGGCTCTGCGTGGTCGCCTGGCGCATCTGCTCCGGCGTCAAAAATCCCTTGGAGACCAGCAGCAGACTGAGCGGCAGACGCGGCTGGCGCTGAATTTCCACCACGTGCCGGTTCGACAGCAGCTCCAGCGGCGTACGCGCCGCCAGCGCAAAGCAATCGATGCTGCAATACCAGCTGTCTCCCGCCACAATGCCCGGATGCCCACCCGGAATCCAACGCGTGATCTGCGTATGGTGACACTCACGAAATGCGCACCGTGCGCGAATATTGCTCCACTGGCGGGTTGCACTCTTTACTGCCGACGTCATTGACACGCTCGTTCTCCCCTGATTTTTCCCTGTTAGTTGATGAAGTGCGAGGCCACCGGCTGCGGAATCTCTGTTACGCGCAGGCCGTAGTTGCCGTCCACCACCACCGCTTCGCCGCGCGCAATCAGCTTGTCGCCCAGGTACAACTCCACCGGCTCGTCCACCATGCGGTCCAGTTCCACAATCGAGCCGTTGCGCAGGTCCAGCACGTCGCGCAGCGGCAACTGGCGCTGGCCAAAGCGCAGCGAAACGTTCAGCTCCACATCCATCACCAGGCGCAGATTGCGAGCCTGCATCGCCTGCTCGCTGGGCAGTTCCCGCTCATCCTTGCCCGGCCCGGCACTCATCGACTCCAGCAGCGCGGTGCTGAAATAAAGCAGCGCCTGCGAGCTGACCGGCTGCGCATTGTCCGCCAGCGCAACCACGTACATGCCGCCAAAGGCCAGACCCGCGGCCTGCTCCGCGCGGAAGCGCACCGCGCCGTACTCGGCGGTCAGCGCCTCGCCCAGCTTCTCGGCAGCCGAGGCAAGAATCTTTGTCACCGACTCCAGATTCTCGGCGCCGGCATCGGTCACTGGCGTGCGCGCAATGGCCGACAGCACCTTCAGCACATGCGGCTCGTAGAACTCGATGTAGCACTCGCCGGCCAGCGCGCCCTCGGCGGCCAGGCGGAAATGAATCGTCGTGCCCTTCTGTGCCGTGCTTTCCGCGCTCTCCAGCACCGCGATGGGCCACTCGGTTTCCGTCAGCGTGGCAATGGTTTCGCCCAACGCGGCGGCAAAGGCAGTTGCAAATGAGTGGGCTGCGTTCTTCTTTTCCTGGCTGTTCATGCTTATCTCCCCTGTCCCCAATCTGTGTTTCTGGCGCGGCGCATCAGCTGTGCCGCGCGTTGCGATCCGTTGCGTACCGGCTGCGCCTCAAACAATGCGTGGCCGCCGGCCGTAAGCACGGCGGGATTGCGAATGGGCGCGCGCAGTTTGAGCAGTGAGCCGGCCTGCAGCCCCACCAGGTCGCGCACGGAAACGCGCAAGCCCATCAGCTCGGCCGTCACCGCGGTGTCGCAATCCAGAATGCGCTCGCGCAGCGGCGGCATTGAAAGCGTGAAGACGCGCTGCTTCTTCTGCGGCACATCCTGTTTGACCTGCTTCAGCAGCAGATTCAAAAATTCCGTGGTCAATACAATGCGGAAGCTGCTGGTATTGCCGGCGCACTGCACCGAGTAGCGCAGCACCGTCGCCTTCTCGCTGGTCGAGAACGCCGCCTGCATCGCCGCCGGCTTGATGCGCTGCTCTACCGTCAGCGCTTCTTCGGGAAGCTGCCACACGCTCCGGCACTGGCGCGCAATCAGCAGCACCACGTCCTGCATAATCTCTTCTTCAATCTCAGAGAGATCGCGATCAGCCGGCTTCGAGTCGCCCAGGCCGCCCAGCAGCAGGTCGACGATGGGATACACCAGCTCGTTGTCCAGCTCCACGAAAAATGCCGCGCCCGCATACGGCACCACCAGGCAGCGCGGCGAAATCTCCGCCACATGCTCCTTGATGGTCAGCTGATCGAGCGTCTCCAGTTTGATTTCCACGCTGGTGCCCAGGTGCGAATCCAGCACGCTGGCCACATGCTGGCCAATGGTCTCGTGCAATTCGGTCATGGCGCGCGCATCTTCATTCGACAGCCGTCCCGCGGTGCGGAAGTTGCAGCTGTGCACCGAAACCGGCCGGCGCTTCTTGCCTGCCGTGCCACGCGCCGCCGCGGCGGCTGCGTTCTCAAGCGAGTTCTGGTGAAGCATGGTCAAAGAAATCCCCTCCCCCCAGCGTGGCTGGCGTATGGTTCGTGTGCATGTGTTCCAGCATGGTTCTCAGCTTGGCCATGGTCGCTTCGCGAATCTGCGAGACGCGCGACAGCGAAATGCCCACCACTTCGGAAATCTCTTTCATCGTCAGCTCTTCGCGGTAATACAGCGATAGAATCAGCTGCTCGCGCTCATTCAGCTTTCCGATGGCCTCGGCCAGATGCGCCTTGCGCTCGCCTTCGAGGCAAAGATCGAACGGGTCTGGATCCTTCAAATCCGGCGCGGATTCGATCAGGTCGTAAGTCTCGCCCTGGTCGTGCGACACGCTCACCTGCTGGCCGGCAATCTGCAGTGAATCCAGATTGGCCTGCAGCTTGCGCAACTGATCGAGCTCAATCTCCATCTCCTGCGCAATCTCGATGTCCGAGGGATGCCGTCCCAGGCGCGCCTCCAGGCGGTTGGTCACTTCGGCAATTTCGCGGCCGCGGCGGCGCATGTAGCGTGAGCCCCAATCGGTTTCGCGCAGGCTGTCGAGAATTGCGCCGCGAATGCGGAATTTGGCGAACGTCTTGAACAACACGTTCTTCGTTCCATCGAAACTGCGCGCGGCCTCCAGCAATCCGATTACGCCGGCGCTGACCAGGTCTTCCATATCCACATGCTGCGGCAGACGCTCACGAATCCGCGCCGCAATGTAGTAGACCTGCGACAGCTCCTGCGAGACCAGCGTGTCCGCATCGATCGCGCTTGCCGCACTCGTCTTGTAGGCCAGTTCTGCTGGCGTCATATCTTCACCTCGTCAAGTCCGATGGCATGCGCAAATGTCATCGCACCGAACCTAAGGACATCACTTGCGTCATCGGAGGAATCTCCGACGGCGAAATCACTACAACCTTGGGGATAAATGGCTCCAGCACGCGCCGCAGATAAAAACGGCCCGGCGAGGAGCAAAGCAAAATCGGAGGAGCCACGGCAATCTGGTCGCCCAGCATCGCCCGCAAACCTTCAAGCACGCGGCGTGCCACGGAGAGCTGCAATGCGCTGCCGGTCTGCTGCGGATTCTGCGCCGACGAGCGCGCGCATTCTTCTTCGAGGGCGCTGTCGAGCGTGACCACTTTGAGCTGGCCCTTGTCGTCGAGCAGCGGGCGAATGAGCGCGCGGCCCAACGCATGACGCGCCGACTCGACCAGATAAACCGGATTCTTGTTGATGGCTGCGGACTCCACCATCGCTTCCAGAATCGAACCCAGATCGCGGATGGAAACCTGCTCGCGCAGCAGCTGCTGCAAAACCTTCTGCACTTCGCCCAGCGTCATCAGCTTGGGCACCAGCTCTTCCACCAGCTTGGGATGCGAGTCGCTAATGCGATCGACAAGCCGCTTGGTCTCCTGCCGCGTCAACAGGTCGTGCGCGTTCTGCTTGATCAACTCGGCCAGATGCGCGGCCAGCACCGAGGTGTGGTCTACCACCGCGTATCCAGCGGAGATGGCGTGTGCCTGCAGCTCAGGCGAAATCCACTTGGCCGGCGAGTTGAATGCGGGCTCGCGCGTCTCCTGACCCGGCAGGTCTCCCGGCTTGATATTGGAGTTGACTGCCAGCAGGCGATCCTTGCGCAGTTCCCAGCGCGCAATCTCCACGCCGCGCAAAAAGACAACGTACTCTTTCTCCTTCAGCGAGAGGTTGTCGGTGATGTGAATCGACGGCACCAGGAAGCCCAGGTTCTGCGCCAGATTCTTGCGCAGCGACTTGATGCGCGCCAGCAACTGACCGCCCTGCTTGGCGTCCACCAGCGGCACCAGGCCCACGCCCACTTCCAGCATCAGGTCGTCCAGCTTCAAAATCGCGTCCATCGGATCAACCGCTGGCGCCCCAGGCTTGTCGCCCTTGGCCGCTGCCTGCGCCGCTGCCGCTGCTTCAGCCGCTGCGGCAGGCTTCATCTTCCATGCCACAAATCCGGTTAGCGCGCCCAATGCGACAAACGAAATCTTCGGCATGCCGGGAATCAGCGCCATCGACAGCAGACAGCCGCTCACAATCCACAGAGGACGCGAGGTGCGGAAGATCTGCTTGCCAATGTCCGAGCCCAGCGAGTGGTCGGAGGCCGCGCGTGTGACCACAATGCCGCCCGCAACCGAAACCAGCAGCGAGGGAATGATGGAAACCAGTCCGTCGCCGACTGTGAGAATCGTGTAGGTCTTCAGCGCCGTCTGGAAGGGCACGCCCTGCTGAAAGACGCCGATGAGAAAGCCGGCCACAATGTTGATGACCGTGATGAGAATCGTGGCCAGCGAATCGCGCTGGCTGAAACGCGCCGCGCCGTCCATCGCGCCGCAGAACTCCGCTTCGCGCGCCACCATCTCGCGCCGTGTACGCGCCTGGTCGGCATTAATCAGGCCGGTGCCCAGGTCGGAGTCGATGGCCATCTGCTTGCCCGGCATCGCGTCCAAAGTGAAGCGCGCGGTGACTTCAGCCGTGCGTACGGCGCCGTGGCTGACGACCAGATATTGAATGGCAATCAACGCGACAAAAATCACGAAGCCGACAATGTAGTTACCGCCGACGACAAATTGTCCGAAGGCTTCAATCACTTTTCCGGCCGCGCTGGAGCCCTCGCTGCCATGCAACAGAATCCGCCGCGTCGCTGCAAGGTCAAGCGCCAGCCGCATCAACGTCAGCAGCAGAATCAGGCTTGGGAAGACCGAAAAATCCACCGGGCGCAAAACCTGGATGGCTGTCAGCAGCACCAGCACCGAGGCCGTGATGCTCAACGTCAGCAGCAGGTCCAGCATGATGCTGGGCAGCGGCACCATCATCACGAAGACAATCGCCACCGCTCCGGTGGGAATAATCCAATCGGAGTAGGTCTTCAGCGTTTTCAGCAGTCCGGGCTTGTCCACTTATATCCTCACAAAGTGCTTGGGCAGCAGCGGCGCTCTGCGCTGCGCCTCGCGATTTCTCACCTCGGCCTGAGCCTTGAAGATCATCACGAGGATTTCGGCGACGGCGTGGTACAGCGCGGCTGGAATCGGATCACCGATTTCCACCGTCTTGTACAGCGCCTGCGCCAGCGGCTTGTTTTCCATCACGGGAATTTCCTTGCTCCACGCGATTTCCTTGATCTTTTGCGCCAGGTTATCCAGTCCCTTGGCCACCACAATTGGCGCCGGCATGTTCTGTTCGTAGCGCAGAGCCACCGCATAGTGTGTGGGATTGGTAATCACCACGGTCGCGGTCTCGGCGGCCTTCAGCATCTGCCGGCGGCGCGTCTGGCGCGCCATGCGGCGCATGCGCGCCTTGTTCTCCGGATTGCCTTCGGTCTGCTTCATTTCGTCTCTGATGTCCTGGCGGCTCATCTTCAGGTCGCCTTCGTTCTTCCACCAAAGCAGCCCGTAATCCACCGCCGCCCATACCAGCAGAACCACGCACGACTTCCAGAACACATCAATGAGAATGCCGCCCATCAGCGCGGTAAAGCCGCGTGCGCTGCTGAACGAACTGCCCATGATGCCGCTCCAGTGGCTCTTCACGCTGGCTACGCCAATCCATGCAATCACCGAGAATGGCAGCAGCGTCTTGAGCACGTTGCTCAGCCCAGCCGCCGAGAAAAGCTGCTTCAGCTTGCCTGCCGGGCTCATGCGGTCGAACTTGAAGGCCAGCGACTCCGGCGCAATCACCAGGCCGCCCTGCGCAAAGCCGGCAATGAGCGAGACCAGCAGTGCCGCTGCGAAAATCGGCAGCACCCAGCGCAGCGTCTGCACCACGGCGCCAAACAGAATGGCTCCACCCGGCTCTACCGGCTCGGAAATAGCCTGCTCCAGCGACGTGCGGAAGTACCAGGACCACTGCGGCAGCGCCTCGCGGCACATCAGATAGACAACCCCGGCGACGGCGCACAGCGTGAGCGCGCCAATCAGCTCGCGCGAGCGCGTCACCTGTCCACGTTCACGCGCCTGTTTGCGCTGCCGTGGTGTTGCCTGTTCTGTTTTGTTCTGCTCTGCCATCGTTTTCTAGCTCGCCAGGTGCATTAACTGTTCACTGCTGCTTACCGCCACCGTAAACAGGCGGCGGAACAAATCGGGCCAATACTTCAACGTCGCAATCAAAACCAGAATTCCCAGCACACTCTTCACCGCCGGCCCCAGCAGCATCAGCGGCATCTGCGGAGAGGCCTTGCCCAGCAGGCCAAGAATAATGTCGGCCGCAATGGTGGTTGCCAGCACCGGCGCGGCAATCTGCACACCGATGGCGAACACTTCGCCAAATGCCTTCAGCGTGCCCATCGTGAACACGTCGGTAAGCCGCGCGGAGCCCGGCGGCAGGTAGTGATAGCTGTTGTCGACGGCGCGCAAGATCCAGAAGTGCACGTTCATCTGCAGAAACAGCAGCATCACGATGCTCTGGTAGAACATCGGAACCACGGTCGTATCCACCTGTGTCTGCGGGTCCAGGATGTTCACCAGCGAGTAGCCCATCTGCACACCCAGAATCTGGCCGGCCAGCAGCGCGCCCTCAAACACCACATTGATGGCCACGCCCATGCCCACGCCGATGATGAACTCAGTGAAGATGAGCAGCGGCCAGTGATCGAATGCCTTGGCGTCAATGCCCTGCGAGACGGCCGGATAAACCACGGCGCTGAGCGCAAGCACCAGAATCGCCTTTACCCGTGCGGGGATCACGACGCTGTTGAAGAATGGCGCAAACAGCATCATGCCCGTCAATCGGATGCCGATTGCCAGGAACTTGGTCACGATCGTCAGCAGAGGAATTTCGATCATTTCAGGTACTCGTGAAAATCGGAAAACATCGTGAGCGTAAAGTTGGCCAGGTGCCGCCACATCCACGGCATGGCTACAAACAGCGCTCCGCCGGTGGCAATCAGCCGGGCAACGGTTGAAGCGGTCGTGTCCTGCAGCGAGGTCAGCACCTGAATCACGTTCACCACCAGGCTGACCACGATGGCCACAGCCAGAACGGGACCCGCCAGGATGATGACTTCCTGCAGCATCATGCGACCGAGAAGGACAACCTGATCCACGCCCATGGCTAGTTGAAGCTCCTCATCAATGAACTGATCAGCAAGTGCCACCCATCCACCATCAGGAAGAGCAGCAACTTCAACGGCGTCGAAATCACGACTGGCGGCAACTGCAACATGCCCACCGAGGTGGTAATCGAAGCCACCACCATGTCGACGATCAGGAACGGCAAAAACAAAACGGTGCCGATCTGAAAACCAGCCTTCAGCTCGGACAAAATGTATGCGGGCAGCAGCACGCGCATCGAAACATCGTCGGGCGTTGCCGGCCGCTGCTCCTTGGCCAGTTCCACAAACAGCGCAACGTCCTTCTCGCGCACGTAGTGCAGCATGAACTTGCGCAACGGCGCCTCGGCGCGGGGCAGGGCGTCCATCGCGGAAAGCTGCCCGGACTGCATGGGCACCACCGCGTCCTTGTAAATCTGCTCGCCCACCGGCTGCATCAGGAAGAAGGTCAGAATCAGCGAGAGACCAATCAGCGTCTGGTTCGACGGCGTGGTCTGCAATCCCAGCGCCTGGCGCAGGAAGTGGAAGACAATCAGCAGCCGCGCGAAGGGCGTCACACACAGCAGCACCGACGGAATCAGCGTGAGCGCGGTCAGCAGAACCACAATCGACCACGGCACCGTGCCGCCGGAAATGCCCTGCAACTGAATGCCCGAGCCCGGAGCAGCCTTCGCGGGGGCAGACGGAATCGACGAAATTACGGAGGAGGAATCCGGCGAGCCGACGAAGGGAATGGGCGCTGAACCCGCATCGGGAGCTTCAGTCGCGGCCGCACCGTCTACAAAGGGCACACCTGCCGCCGCTGCCGCCGGCAATGCGGCAGCAAGCGACAGTGAGGCAAACAATGCACCCTTGAAAATGGCCCGCGACAGAATCATTAAGCCTGCTCCGCTCCCTGCTGCTCTTCAAACTCAACAGCCTGGCTCTGTTCTTCCTTCAGCGACGAGAGCAGCGAAACTCCTGTGGAGCTGCAGCCGACCAGAAAACGCTGGCCATCGGCCTCGATAATCGCCACCATGCGCTTGTCGCCCATGGGAACCGTCTCAATCACGCGCAACTTCTTCTCCGCGGCTGCATTGCTGCGCAACCACTTGAAGGTGCGTCCCAGCAGGCTCCGTTTGGGCTGCTCGGCAACCGGCTCTGGCGCAGGCTTTTGCGGCGGAGGCACCAGGCGCGCCGGCGGTGTGCGCAGCGAAACCTGCTGATTGTGCAGCGAGGCAATCTCCTGCTCACCGGTGTAATCCGGATACGGCGCCCGGATGGGGCGCACTGCCGGCGCATACTGCAACGGCTGCTTTGCCTCGCGCACCGCGCGGCGCGGCACTCTCTGGCTCGAAGGGCGTTCCACTGAAATTTTCAGGTTCATAGTTGCTCCGTGATGCGGACGGCCAGCCGGTCGCCCACGACTTCAAATTCGGTCCAGCCGATCAAAAGGTTGTTCGCGCGCAGCGGTACGTCGCTGGTGTGATGGCAGGCGGTTTCCACAATCGAACCTTCTTCCAACCCCAGCAGATCGCCCACGGTGAAGTGCACCACCGGGACCTCCAGCGACAGGGTGAAGGGCAGCCACGGAACGGCGTCAAGCGGATCCAGCTGCGGCGGCACGGCCTCGGCCGGTAGCGGCTGGCCAGGATTCCCTTCCAGGTTTTGTGCTGCTGCGCTCATGCTTCTCCTTAAGCGTTCCTGCTTCTTCCGCCGTGTCTTGGGCGCCGGCGCAACTTCATCGCCTGGGCCTTGGACACACTGAAGGGAACGGCTGTGCAAAGGTAAAAGCAATCGGCGTGCCGTTGTGGATGGGCAGAGCGCCCCGGCACGCGACTAGGCAAGATTTGCCCAGATATCTTTCTATTTGTTTAACTTAGACGCAAATTTGGATCGCGGTGCAGGCCCCATGACTACTGAGACGGCCATGAGAGCCCGCGCGCGATCCGTACCGAGCCGCACAGCCGGGCTGGCGCCCGGCTGCGGCCTCTAATCGTACTCTAAGCGTTCTTCACTTCCCGCCGGCTGGCTACACGATCTGCAAAGTGGCCTGCGAGATCTGGTTCATGGTGGTCAAAACCTTGGCGTTGGCCTGGTAGCCCTGCTGCGCCACAATCATGTTGGAGAACTCGGTGGCGAGATCGACATTCGAGGCTTCCACCGATCCGCCGGTGATGCTTCCCGCGCCGCCCACGCCAGCCTGGCCCACGATCGGAGCGCCCGAAGCGAACGAAGCCTGATAGTCGTTGCTGCTGCCCTGGATAAGGCCCTGGTTGTTGGCGAACCGCGCCACCGCCACCTGGCCCAGCGCAAGAGTCTGATTGTTGCTGAACGTTCCCTGCACAGTGCCATCCGCAAGAATCGAGTAGCCAGTCAGCGAACCTGCACCGTAGCCGTCCTGTACCGGCGCGCTGGCCGCGCTATCGGCAAACTGCTGGGTCAGCAGCGAATTGCCAGCGCTGTCCTGGAGCGACCAGTTCAGGCTCATGGACGAAGCGCCGTCAGCCAGGCCCGTGATATTGACGCCTGTCACCGAGCCAGTCGGCGAAGTCAGCTGGCCGTTCGAGTCGAACGTCAGCGCGCCGCTGGCCAACGAGGTGGCCGCACCCGTGCCGCCTGTATCCGCGGCCGGCAGCGTAACATCGTAGCTCCACGCATTGGCTCCGGTCTTGGAGAACTGAACGGTCAGCACGTGTGAGTCGCCGAGAGAATCGTACACCGTCATCGGCGTGCTGAAGGTATCGCCCACCGACGCACCGGCGTTCAGGTTGGCCGTCATCTGGAAGTTCGTCGTTGTCTGCCCGGGAATCACGCCCGTGCTCACCACGGAGATCGGCTCCAGGGCGGAGCTGGTGTTCACCACGCCCGCCGTCGCCGGATAGCCCATCACCAACTGGCCGGAGGCCGAGGTCAGATAGCCGTCGGAGTTCACGGTGAAGTTGCCGGCGCGCGTGTAGCTGGTCTGGCCATTCTTCTCCACCACAAAGAAGCCGTCGCCCTGCAGCGCCATGTTCGACGAAATGCCGGTCGAGCTGACATTGCCATCGCTGAAGTCTGAAGTGCGTCCCTGAATCTGCACGCCGCTTCCGACCTGAATCGGATCGCCGCTGCCCGAAGTGCCCTGCATCTGGTTAAAGATGCTGGCGAAGCTCAGCGACTGGTCCTTGAAACCGTCGGTGTTCAGGTTGGCAAGGTTGTTGGCAATCACGTTCAAGGCGGAAGAACTGGCCGCAAGGCCTGAAAGGGGAATCGAAAAACCGGACATTAGTATGCTCCTCTCGTGGTGAGTTGTGCGTTGGCCGCCGGCATTCCGTAGCCGCCGTACAGGTTCATGAAACCGGAGCCAGTTGCCGCGCCGGTAGAAGTCGTTGCATTGGGTGTCAGTGCATCCTGCTGTGTGGCGGCCGTGCTTGCCTTGTCGGCATTCACGCTGTCCATCAGCGCCGATGCGGATTCGCTATTGGCCTTGGTGCCGGACTGTGTGCTGGAGCCGCTGGTGGCTACCGAAGACATGCCTTCCAGCGTCTGGTTAATTGAAATCAGCTGATCGAGCTGGTTCAGCGACACCATCTGGCCCACCATTGCGGTCGGATCCACCGGCGAAGTCGGATCCTGATTCTGTAATTCCGTAATCAGGAGATTGAGGAACGTGGTCTGCAAATCCGACGAGCCGCTCGAACTGCTCGAGCTCGACGAACTGGCGGCCTTTGTGGTCGCCATCGACTGCGGCGAAGAAACCGCTGCGGTAATTGATGGCGTTACGCCCTGAATGTTCATCTCTCCATCCTTCCTTTCAAAAACCTTTACGCCTGCACGTCCAGCCGGTCGTTGCTGCTCATGGCCATCGCCATCTGCGGCGCGGCAATCTCTGCCACCGCCATCGCCGGAGCCGCGCTCATGGTGTAAGCCGGCGCCGAAGGTTGCGATTGCTGTTGCTGCGACTGCTGTCCGTTGCCTGTAAATCCCGCTCCGCTCTGGTTCACTTCAATCGTGGCCTGCAGCCCAAAATCGCTGCCCAGCTTGGCCTGCATCGAGGGAATGTGCGCGGAGAGAGCCGTTCCCAGCTCGCTGTGGTCCACGGCGATCTGCGTCTGCATCTGCTGCTGCGAAACCGTGGTGCGAATCGAAATCGATCCAAACTCGCTGGAGTGCATGCCCACGCGCATCTCGCTGTCGCTCAGCGTTTGCACCAGGCGCGCTGTGCTGATGCCCGGCATATTTGCCGCCGCCGCGCCAGTCAGATGAGCCGCGGTTCCGTCGTCGGCCATTGCCGCACTGTGCGTGGAGCCATCAAACGTCGTGCTCGTCGTGTGAGCCGTTATCGCCGTCTGCAACTCGGCGTGCACCGGCACGGCCGTGGTCTGCGCCACGCCGGCAAAATCCGTGCGCAGCGCCGTCGTTCCTGTCTGAACCGCATCCGCCTGCGCGCTGTGAGCCGTGGAGTTCGCATTTCCGCTATTCGAAGAATCCGAATGCGCGTCGTTCGTGTCGCCGTTTGTGCTCGCCTGCGAAGCCGTCACGGAATTCGTCCCGGTCGCGTCCGCCTTCACCGGCTGCACGCTCGTATCGTGTGTCGTGTTCTGCACCTTCGCCACAACGTTGTGCTGCACCGCCGTCTGATCCGCAACCACCTGCGCGCTCACATCCACCGCGCTCTGGCTGGGCTGCTGATTCGCTGTCTGGCTGGCTGCATCGCTCGTTGCCGCAGGCGTGTTCACCGCCGTTTTCACATCCGTTGCGCCCAGTTGCGCCAGCATTGCCGTCAGCGGCTGCGCCTGGGCTGCATGCTTCGCATCCGGAGTCTTGCTTTGCGCAGGCTGCGCGTCGTTTGTGCCTTGCTGCACCGCGTTCTGAGTCTGCGCATCGCCGGTCTGCGTTGCGGCTGTCGCGTTGGTGGCGGCACTGGTCTTCTGCGCTGCCTTCACGTCAGCCACCGACGCTGAATTCTGCGAGAGAGGCGCCGGCTGGTTGGCCGCGGCTTCCCTCGTGGAAGGCACGGCCTCAACCGCGCTCTTCACATCAATCTTCTGGACGGTTGTCTGAACCGGCTGCGCGGCATTCACCAGCGGCGCGTCCTGCGTGGCCGGCACTGTCACGGCCGCATTCTGCACAATCGCCGCGGTGTCGGCACTCTGCGTAGCTTGCGTCTGCTCGGTCGCATTCACATCGCTCTGCGCGGGCAGGATCGGCGCGGCGCTTGTCTGCTGGCTCGCCGTCGCGTTGGCAGCAATCGCCTCAACTGGCAGCGTCACCGGCAGCACGCTCACCGCTTCCACTGCCTGCTGCACTGCCACGCCCGTCAGATTGTTTTGCAGCACGACATCCGTCTGCTTCGCATCCGTGTCCGTCGTCTCATCGTGCTGCGGCTTCTTCGCAACGGTCTTCACCGTCTGCTCATCCGCCGCATCAGTGGCCGGTTTGGCTGTCGCCAAATCCATCGCCATGTTCTGCAGCAGTTCAAAAGTGGCGGCCGGGGGAGTGGCCGCCTTCTGCGAATCGCCCTGCGCTTCCGCCGCCTGCACGTTCGCATTCTCAATAGCCTGGGGTGCAACCTCGCCTGCTTGAGCCTCCACCTGCGCATCGGTTCCGACCTGCACATTCACCGGCATAGCACTCACCGCATCGGCATCGGCCGGCAACGTCTGCGCCGCCGCGCCATCCGCCTGGGCCAGGCTCTCCAGCAACGCGTCAAAACCCGTCTCACCCGATTGAACCGGAGTGGCAGTGGGCAGCGTGTTGTCTGCAGTCATCGACATGGGTTGCACTTGCACGCCTTTACTTATGCATGCTGCGTGCCACGCTTTGCCAACCCTCAGTCGACCCTTGCCAAACGTTTAACACCTTTACTTTCAGTGCATTTTCTGCGGACCAAGCCACCCATCCCCAAAAGGTAATGGGCAAATGCCGTCTGCTTTGTGCAGCACACTGGGCAATCTCTGCCTAGTCCGCGCACGGTCGCAATCCACACGCCAAAAGCAAAAGGCCCGCGACTTCAAAGTCGCGGGCCCTGCGCAAAATTCCTGATTCAATCAGCCACGCTGAAAGCGTGCGGCAAAAATATCGTCGATGCGCTTTTGCTGCATGCGCGTCTGCTCCACTTCCCACTCGCCGCGCTGCTGCGTCTCGAGATCGCTCAGCATCTGCCGGCCGCTGCGCGCCGCCTGATAGATCTTCATCTGCCGGTCGCGTTCCGCCTTCAGCGTCTCCAGCGTCTCAAGCAGTGTCTGTCTTGCTTCCTTGGCAGCTTCAATACCGGCCTGCAAATCTTGCAGCCGGTACGCTTCGGTTGCGTGCAGCAATGCCTCGTTGCGCTCGCGATTCGCCTGGGCAAGTTCTTCGGTCAGCTCGTCGATGCGCTGACGCACGCGTTCCACTTCGAACTGCGCCTTCTGCAGCACCTGCTCTTCCTTCTCTTCCACGCTCTCGCGCACCCGCAGCACAGAATCCAATGTGAACCTGAAAGCCATCGCGAACCTCCTTCCTCTGTCTGCTCTGTGAAAACTAGCTTGGCAGCGCCATCAACTTCTGCGCCGCTTCCTCAAACTTGTTGAACTCATCCGGCCGCTGCTTCAGGAAATTGTTGATGGCCGGCATGTTCTCAATCGCCTTGTCCAGCACCGGGTCCGAGCCCTTTTGGTACGCACCGATGCGCAGCAAATCTTCTGACCGCGTGTACGACGAAATCCAGTGCCGCAGCGCATTCGCCTTCGTCTGGTGCTGCTCTGAAACCATGCTGCTCATCAAACGGCTCAGGCTTTCCAGTACGGAAATCGGCGGGTAGTGCCCGCGGAATGCGAGGTTGCGATCCAGCACCACGTGTCCGTCCAGCAGCGAACGCACCGTATCCACCACCGGATCCTGTTGGTCGTCGCCTTCCATCAGCACCGTGTAGAACGCGGTGATGCTGCCTTGCGAAAAGTTACCCGCGCGCTCCACCAGCCGCGCCAGCAGATTCAGCACTGAAGGCGTGTAGCCTTTTGCCGTAGGCGGCTCGCCCGCGGCCAAGCCAATCTCGCGTTGCGCCATGGCAAAACGCGTCAGCGAGTCCACAATCAGCAGCACGTTTTTGCCCATGCTGGCAAAGTGCTCGGCCACGGCGGTCGCGGTCAGCGCCGCGCGCAAACGCAGCAGCGGCGACTGGTCCGACGTCGACACCACCACAACCGCGCGCCGCAATCCTTCTTCGCCCAGAACCTCAAGAAACTCGCCAACTTCACGTCCGCGCTCGCCCACCAGCGCCAGCACCGTCATATCGGCCTCGGTGCCGCGCGCCATCATGCCGATCAGCGTGCTTTTGCCCACGCCTGAACCGCCAAAAATTCCGATACGCTGGCCGCGCCCGCAGCTCATGAATCCATCAATCGCGCGAATGCCGCAGCTCAGCGGTTCGCGAATCGGCACACGGTCCAGCGGCAGCGGCGCGGAGCCATCGATGCTCACCGAGTGCACCGCGCGATAATCTTCCTTGCCATCCAGCGGATTGCCGGCCGTGTCGATCACGCGACCCAGCATCTCCGGGCCCACACGCACCGAAGGCCGCGCGCCCCACGTCGCCAGCTGATCGCCGAAGCGAATGCCTTGCGGCACCTCGGTCGTCATCGACAGCATGGTCGAACCGCGAAAGCCGATAATCTCGCCGGAGAAGCTGCGTCCATCCGGCCCGCTGATCAGGCACGACTCGCCCACCGAGCAAAAAGGCCCTTCGGACTCGACCAGGTTGCCAATCACCTGATTCACGCGCCCGCTCCAGCGCAGCGTGGAGCCGTTTTCAAGAAAATGCCGATACGGAGCCAGTAGTGTGCGGTTCATCAATGTGCGGGCCTCAACGCGAGAAGATCGAAGAATCCCTGTTCCACTTCTTTCAATTGCGAGTCCATGCCGAAGTTCGCCGAGCCAAGATCCGTTTCCACCACGCAATCCAGATTGCTCAGCTGCGGGTCCTCCACCACTTCCACTTCGGTCAGCGATGGCACACCGGCAAAATATCCGCGCCAGTGCGGCGCCCGTCCGGCGCCCACGCGAATCGTCACGTTCGAGCCTTCACGCATCTTCTCCAGCGCGATGCGCACCAGCGCGGCCACCAGCATCGGGTCCACCTGCGCCTCGCGGTGCAGAATCTTGCGCGCGATGGCCAGCGAAAGCTGAATCACTTCCGCTTCCACCTTCGCGAAATAGTCGTTCTTCTTGTCCTCGAACGACTCCACCATTTTTGCGATGGGCGTGCGCGTTGCCAGCAGCTTCTGCTCGTACTCGTTGCGCAGCTTCTGCTCCAGCTCGGCCACGGCTTCAGCCTTGGCGCCGGCAATGCGCGCATCCAGCTCCGCCACGCTGATGCGCAGCCGCGCCGGCTCGTCCTCGGCGTCATGCCGCTCCTGCGCATCACTATCGGCCGCGCCCACAACCTCGCGTCCGCCGCGGCTCGACATATCGCGATACTGCAGCAGCGTTACCGGAATCGGTTCTCCCACGCTAGAGGACATACTCATCGTCTCCGTTGCTCTTCAGCACAATCTTTCCTTCGGACTCAAGCTTGCGCGCAATCGCCACAATCTCACCCTGCGCCTTGGCCACATCCTTGCCGCGCACCGGCCCCATCATTTCGGAGTCCTCCTTCATGATTTCGACCGCGCGCGACGACATGGTGCGATAGATATGCGAACGCAGATCCTCGCTGGCGCCCTTCAGCGCCACCATCAGCGTCTTCTTGTCCACCGAGTTCATCAGCTCGCGCAAATCCGGCTCCGGCACTTCGAGGAAATTCTCGAAGGTGAACATCATGTCGCGAATGTTGATGGCCAGATTCGGCTCGTCGGTTTCAATCGTCTCCAGAATCTGCTTCGCAGTGCCCGCGTCCAGCCGGTTCATCACGTCGGCCAGATTCTTGAAGCCCGTGTCGGAGCGGCGCGACTGATCGCCGCTTCCGCCAAAGCGCCGCCGCAGCACGCGCGAGGCCTTGGCCGCAGCATCGGGCGAGAAGCGCTTCATTGTCGCCAGGCGCTTTACGCACTCGGCGCGCGCCTCCGGGTCCAGCTTCATCAGCAGCGCGGAAGCCTGCTTCGGCTCCATGTGTCCGATGATCAACGCCTGTGTCTGTCCATGCTCGCCGGCCAGAAAGCGCGCCAGTTGCTGCGGCTCGGTCTTGGCCAGCGAGGCCACCGTGAACTGTTCATTTTCGTCGCCGTTGGCAAACTTCTGCACCAGGCTTTTGGCGTTGTTCTCGCCAAATGCCTTGGTCAGCATACGCACGGCGCGGTCCTGTCCGCCCATCGCGCGATACTCCTGCGTGGCCATCAGCTCCCTGTACTCTTCCAGCACCTGCATGGTCACTTCCACCGGCACGCTGGGCAGGTTGGACACCTCATCGGTCAGTCGCTGCAAATCGCCCTCGGGCAAATTGCGCAGAATCGGTGCGGCGTCCTCTTCGCTCATCAGCGAGAGCAGGATGGCCGCCTTCTGCGCACCGTTCGTGGTCACACGATCTGTAACGGCCATCGTTATCCCTCCCTCATCCAGCTCTGCATGGCGCGCGCCGTATCCACGGGCTTTTGCCGAGCCAACTCAAACGCCTGCTCTTTCAGCAAAGCCGCGCGCCGGTTCGGATCGGCCAGCTCAGCGGCCTCCGCGCTCAGCGCAGGTACCTGCACTCCAGGCAGCGCCGCCTGCATGCCTGCGCCCGCCGGAGCAAACACCTGCTTCTGCACCGGGCGCAGCACAAACAAGTAAGCCAGCAGGAACAGTCCCAGCAGCGAGAGTGGCCGCAATAGCGCCGAGTAGTCGTTCACTGCCTTCTGCACATGCGACGTCCAGCCGGCCGACGGCAGATCCGCATCCGCCGGGTTCGGGCTGAAGGAAAGATTCTGCACGCTGATGGTGTCGCCACGCTTGGTGTCGAATCCAATTGCCGCTTCCGCCAGCTGCTGAATCTGCTGAATCTCCTGCGGCGTGCGCTTGCGCTTGCTATAGGAGACCTTGCCGTTCTTCTCGGTCTTGGTCACCAGATCATCCACCAGCAGTGCTGCGGTCAGCCGCTGAATGCGTCC
>DASVLI010000214.1:0-2095 GCA_036384955.1 Occallatibacter sp. | reverse complement strand
TTGAGGGGGTGCGTTTCACGTTTGGAGAGGGCTTCCGGGCGTGCGCGGCGAATTCGCGCTATCCTTGCGATGAATTCAACCGTCTATTCAGACGGGGAGGTTTGTGAATCTCCGTATGCCCTCACAATTCAGGACATTGACCGCGGCCGTTGCCGCTGCGCTGCTGGCCACCAGCGGCTTGGCGCAGGTGCACGAGACGCAGCAGGCCACGCCCGCTGAGACAGCCACCCCACAGTCTGCGTCAACCCCGGCAGCCGAACCGGCCAAGAAGACCTACACCGTCCCCGCTGGGACCAAAGTCCTGCTGCAACTGCGCAGCGGCGTGAACACAGCCAGCGCCAAGCCCGGCGACGGCGTCTATCTCGTCTCCACATTCCCGGTTGTCGTGGGCACGCGCGTGCTCATTCCCACCGGCGTCTACGTGCAGGGCGTGGTGGACCGCGTAGTGCGCGCGGGGCGCGTACGCGGCCGGGCGCAGTTGGACATGCACTTTACCGCCATCATCTTTCCCAACGGCACGGTGGTTGAAATTCCCGGCATGGTGAACAGCCTGCCCGGCGCCAGAAAGCAGAGCGTGAAGGACGACGGGGAGGGAACTATTGAGCAGGCTGGAGACAAGGGCCGCCACGCCGGCGAAACCGCGAAAATTGCCATCCCCACGGGAGGCACCATCGGCTCCATCGGCGGAGTGGTTGGAGGTCACCCGGTGGAAGGCGGCCTCATCGGCCTTGGTGCTGGCGCAGCCGCGGTGGGTCTGGTTTCGCTCTTCACCCGCGGAGCCGATGTGAACATCGAGAGCGGCTCGCAGGTGGAAATGGTTCTGCAGCGCCCGCTGATTCTGGAAGAAGCCAACCTGACCGATGGCAGCGCGCCACCTCTGGTGCCGGCGGCCAATCAACCCAAGCCCATGGAGAAGCCCAGGAGCGTGCAGCTGCTTTGCCCGCCGGGCTCGCTGGGCTGCCAGTAGCCGCGCACATGCAATATCCGATACTCTGAATGAAGATGCAGGAAACTCAGCAACCACCGGCAGAAACGACCATCACCATCACAGAGGCGCCCAACGCGCCTGTGCCCGCCCCTGCAAAAAAAGAGAGTGGCTTTGGGCTGCTGCTGCGCGACCTGCTCATCTCCGCCGCTGTTTCCGTCCTCATCATCACGTTTCTCTACCAGCCGGTGCGCGTGGAAGGCACCAGCATGCTGCCGCGGCTGGAGGACGACGACCGGCTCTTCATCAACAAGTTCGTCTATCACGTCTCCACCATTGCGCGCGGCGACGTGGTGGTCTTCCACTATCCGCTGGACCCGGCCAAGAGCTACATCAAGCGCGTGATTGCGCTGCCCGGCGACCGGCTGTGGATTGACCGCGGCCTGGTCTACGTGAACGGCAAGGCGATCAATGAAACCTACGTACCGCCGCAATATCGCGACGACCGCTCCTATGCGGAGACGGTGGTTCCCGAAGACAACTACTTCGTGCTTGGCGACCACCGCAACATCTCGTCCGACAGCCGCGAGTTCGGCCCCGTGGAGCGCCCACTCATCTACGGCAAGGCGGTGTTTGTCTACTGGCCGGCACGCGACGCCGGCGTGGTGCACTAGCGCGTCTCCGCGCTTGTTGAGACCTCATTGTGTTGAGTCGAGAACGGTAGGACAGGACTTCAGCCCTGTCACTATGCCTCATCGCATCGAGAGGGCTTTAGCTAAAGCCGCTGCCCTGTGGGTAGGCTGATGCGCAGGGCTAAAGCCCTGCTCTACCGCTTCTCGTGACGATGCTGAACCTGCACTTGCTCATCGCGCGTAATATCCCGTCCGAGCCCGCACGCGGTACGACGAATCCCCAACCGTAATTTGCACCTTGTGAAACACACCGTCGCGCGAGCGATGCGTGGAGTGGTAGCCCACCGAGTAGAGCGAGCGCAGCTCGTCCGCTATCTGCTCGAAGGCCTTGCGCACATCGTCGTGCAACGCGTCGTAGTCGCTGCCGCCGGTCTCGCCGGAGAGGTGATGCAACGCCGCCATGCCCTGGCGCGCGCCAGCCGTGCGGCTCTCCTTCTCGTTTGTGTAGCGGATGGAGTAGATTAGCGTGTCGGTGTCC
>DASVLI010000213.1:0-27612 GCA_036384955.1 Occallatibacter sp. | reverse complement strand
GAGAGCGAGGCGAAGGTGAAGCTGACGCACGATCCAGAAGGGCGCGCGACGACGGGCGGCAGTTCTGGAGCGTCGTGCGCGCTGATTATGGCGTGGTACCACCCGGAGTGGTATCACCGCGTGCTGTCGTACTCAGGCACGTTCATCAACCAGCAATGGCCGTGGAACGCGGCAACGCCGAAGGGCGCATGGGGTTTCCATGACGGAATCATTGCCAAGGCCAAGCACAAGCCCATCCGTATCTGGATGGAGGTGGGCGACGCGGACCTTTACAACCCGAACGCGATGCGCGACGGCATGCACGACTGGGTGCTGGCCAACGAGCGCATGGCACATGTGCTGCGGAAGAAGGGCTACCACTACCAGTTCGTGTTTGCGCGCAACGCCGTGCATGTGGACCACAAGGTGCGCGAGCAGACACTGGCCGAGGCGCTGGAGTATGTGTGGCAGGGATACAAGGCAAGGTGAAGAGCATCGCCTAATGCACAGCCGTTTTTGCAGCAGGAGCTTCTGTCTCCGCGCCTAAAACCGATTTGACGCCGAGGTAGCTTTTGACCAGCGCGCGGCGCGTGCTGGCAGTGGCGCGGCTAAGCGCGTTGGCGGTGTGCGCATGCGCGATGACCAGTGCCGTATCGGTGTGGCGCATGCCGACGGCGCCGCCGTCGAGCGCGTCGTTGCCGCCGAGGATGACGGCCTGCATGGGGCGCTTGTCGGGGTTGGCCCATGCCACATCGGTTGCGGGCAGCTGGTTCAGCCGATCCAGACGCGCTGCAGGAAAATCGCTGCGGCGCAGCTTGTCGGCGAGCGGCCATCCCGGCGACTCAGCCCAGACGGCGCCGTTCATGGATGCACCGGGCTCGCCCAGATTCAGCAAGTCAGCAACCGCAAGCGGCTCCATCGAGCGGCAACTGTCTCCGCCACAGCCGTGCGCGCACAGTGTCTGGCCCAGAAACGCAGCGTGCTTGCCGCGCGAGATCCAAACCTGCGGACCGTGCGTCTCGGCATCGAGCGTGGCGGCGCGGGCAATCTGGCTGGCGTCGCACACCGTGTCCTCATGCGCGGCGGCATACCAATAAAGCGCGTGCCAACTGCCCTGCGCATCGCGTTCAACCAGCGCGGAAACGTGCTCGGCATCGAGGGCGTGGCCCATGCGGCCGCAATCGCTGGCCCACAGATGGTAGAAGTGCAGCTCGACTTTGCCGGGCTGGCCGGCAAGGGGAGAAGCCTGGCCATAGATGGTGCCGTCACTGGCGGCAACGGTGGGAGCGGGCACAAGCGGAGTGAAGCGTGCGGGCAGTCCGGCGCAGTCGCCAGCGGCCACCATGAAATGCGGAGCAAACTGCTGCAGTAGCGCGGCTTCGTCGGCGTCGCTGAGGCCGTCGCGGTCACTATCCGGGGCGAGGCCTTGCGCGGCGAGCGCCGTGGCAGAAAGGCAAAGCAAAGCGACGAGGAACAGCAGGCGCATGGCTCATGCTACGCCCGAGCCGGTCTGGCGACAAAATTGTCTCAGCCTTCGAGCTGAAGCATCAGTTCTTCCCACTCGGCGGTGAGGGAGATGAGTTGTGCGCGGAGGTCCTGGGAGAGTTGAGAGAGGCGCTGGGTCTCCTCGGCGGAGACATAGACGCCAAGCTGCTGCTCGGTGTGCGCCAACGAAGCCTCGACGCGCGGGACCTCTTCTTCTAAAAATGCGCAGCGCTCTTCCATCTGCTTTTGCTTGATGGGATTGAGGCGGCGTTTGGATGCGGGCTCGGGTCCGCCTTCAATGACGATGGTGGTGCCGACGGCAGCGGGTGAATCCGGCTTCGTACTCTCCGACCCTTCGCTGCGCGAAGCATGGGGCACCCGGCCATTTGTGTTCGCAACCGCTGGCGCCGAAGTCGAATCCGTCCCTGCGGCCAGCTGCTCTTTGCGGCGCATGTAGTCTTCGTAGCCGCCTTCGTAGCTGGTGATGGCGCCGTTCTCCACTTCGATGACGCGGGTGGCGAGGCGGTCGATGAAGTAGCGGTCGTGTGAGACAAAGACCACGGTGCCGCTGAAGGCCGCAATGGCGTCGAGCAGCACATCCTTGGCGCGCATGTCCAGGTGGTTGGTGGGCTCGTCGAGCAGCAGAAAGTTCGACGGCGAGACAAGAATGCGCGCCAGGGCGAAGCGATTGCGCTCGCCGCCGGAGAGCACGCCGAGCTTCTTGAAGACGTCGTCGCCGGAGAAGAGGAAGCAGCCGAGGAGCGAACGGAGTTCCTGTTCGGGCACCTTGAGCGCGGCGCGGCTGATGTCGTCGAGCATGCGCGCGTCGGGGTCGAGCACCTTGTACTGGTCCTGCGCGAAGTACTCGCTGACCACGTTGTGGCCGAGTTTGACGTGGCCGGCGGTGGGCTGCTCCACGCCGGTGAGCAGCTTGATGAGCGTGGATTTGCCGGCGCCGTTGACGCCCACCAGCGCAACGCGGTCGCCGCGCTCGATGGCGAAGCGCGCATTGGCGAAGACGTGCTTCGGCCCATAGCTCTTGGAGAGCCCTTCGGCTTCGACAACCATGCGGCCGGAGGGCGGCGGTTGCGGGAATTTGAAGTGGATGACCGGCTCTTCCTCTGGAACCTCGATGCGCTCGATTTTGTCGAGTTCCTTAATGCGGGACTGGACCTGCTTGGCCTTGGTGGCCTGCGCGCGGAAGCGATTGATAAAGGCTTCGAGGTGCTCGATCTGATCGCGCTGATTTTTGTAGGCAGCCAGCAGTTGCGCGCGGCGCTCGTCTTTTTGCGAGAGGTATTTGGTGTAGTTGCCCTGGAAGATGGTGAGGCGCTTGTTCCAGATTTCGACGGTGCGGTCGATGGTGACGTCGAGAAAATAGCGGTCGTGCGAGATGAGGATGTAGCCGAAGGGATAGGCCTTCAGATAGTCCTCAAGCCAGTTGCGGGTTTCGAGGTCGAGATGGTTGGTGGGCTCGTCGAGCAGCAGCAGGTTGGGCCGCGCCAGCAGCAGCTTGGCCAACGCGATGCGCATCTGCCAGCCGCCAGAAAATTCCTCGGTGTGGCGGGTCCAGTCCTCTTTGCCAAAGCCAAGGCCGGTGAGCACGGAGCCTACTTGCGCGTCGAGCGCGTAGCCATCAAGCGCGTGAAAGCGCTCCTGCAGCAGCGAGAAGCGTTCGGCGGCGGCTTCGTACTCAGGGCTGGCGTGGTCCAGCTCGGTAAGCTGAGCCGCGGCCCGCTCCATTTCGCCTTCCATGGAGCGCAGCTCGTCGAAGACGGTGAGGCACTCGTCAAAGATGGTACGGCCGGTCAGCTGCAGGCCTTCCTGCGGCAGGTAGCCAATGCTCATGCCCTTGGTCTGCTCCATCACGCCATAGTCCAGCAACTCGAGGCCGGCCAGGACCTTCATGAGCGTGGATTTGCCGGTGCCATTGGCGCCGACCAGTGCGGTTTTTTCGCGTGTACGGATAAGCCAGTCGGCCTCAAGGAAGAGAACACGCGGGCCGAAGCGTTTGCCGGCTTTCTGGAGCGAGAGCATTCTTCTATTTTCGCAGAGCACCTGCGGTGCGGCTGTATCGCGCTACGGGCGAATCTCCACCGACGTGCCCACGGGAACGAAATTCCAGATTTCGTCCATCTCGTCGTCCGTGACGGCGACGCAGCCCAGGGTCCAGTCGTAGAGGCGATGCGCGGCGCCAAGTGCGCCCATGCCGTTGGGAAGGCCGTGAATCATGATGGCTCCACCGGGAGCGACGCCCGCGGCTGCGGCTCGTTTGCGGTCGGCTGCATCGGGATAGGAGACGTGCAGAGCCTTGTAGTAGTGGCTGTGCTCGTTGCGGGCGTCGATGGTGTAGTGGCCTTCGGGCGTGCGGGCATCGCCCTCGCTCTGCTTGGGAGCAAGTCCCCCACGGCCCAGAGCAACCTTATAGGTGCGAATGACCTTGCCGCCGGCGATGAGCTGGAGCAGATGGTCCTTTTTGAGAATCAGGACGGAATCGGCCTTTTGCGCAGGTGGAGCGGCCGCGCGCGCCGGGTGTAGAGCACCCACGACCCAAAGGCCAGCCGCTGCAAGAGCGATGACTGCAGGAAACCAGAAAAGCACACGCCTGCGCATGAATGCACTGTAGCGCAGGTGGTTCGGCATGGGCTGTGCGTGGATTACTTTTCGCAGGCCGCCGTGTCTTTGAAGCCAACCTTGCGCAGGATCGTCATGGCCGGGCACCAGTTGGTGAAGGCCGACTGCAGCAGGTTGAGGCCGACAAAGGCGGTAAGCCAAAGCCAATAGAGGGAGACCCAGTGGGCAAGGGCAACGGAAAGCAGAACCATGCATCCGGCAAGGGCGCGAAGGCCGCGGTCAACAGTCATTGGGAAAATCCTTTCATTCGGCGGTTGCGCGAGCCCGGCGCTTGTTGCGGTAGGACTCGACCATGTAATAGAGGACGGGCACGGTGAGGCGCGAGAGGAATGTGGACGCAACCTCACCTGCGATGAGCGAGAGAGCAAGCCCCTGGAAGATGGGGTCGGAGAGGATGACGCTGGCGCCGACGACAACAGCAGCGGCGGTGAGCAGCATGGGCCGGAAGCGGACCGCGCCGGCATCTACGACGGCTTGCTCAAGCGGCATACCCTGACGGCGGCGCAGCTCGATGAAGTCGACGAGGATGATGGAATTGCGCACGATGATGCCCGCGCCGGCGATGAAACCGATCATCGACGTGGCGGTAAAGAACGCGCCGAGCATGGCGTGCGCCGGCAGAATGCCCACCAGCGTAAGTGGAATGGGCGCCATGATGACCAGCGGCACGGTGAAGGAACGGAACCAGCCAACCACCAGCACGTAGATAAGTACAAGCACCATGGCGAAGGCCAGTCCGAGGTCGCGGAAGACTTCGATGGTGATGTGCCACTCGCCGTCCCACTTCATGGAGAAGTGATCGGTGGAGTCAGGCTGCACGGCGTTGTAGCGCTTGAGCGTATAGCCTGCGGGCAGGGTCAGCTTGTCGAGCGCCGTATTCATTTTGAAGATGGCATAAACCGGACTTTCTTCCGCGCCGGCCACGTCGCCGGTGATGTAGATAACGCGGCGCATGTTCTTGCGGTAGATGCTGGGCTGGAGCGTGGTCTGGCGCACCTCGGTCAACTCGCGCAGCGAAACCAGCGCGCCGTCGGAGCCTTTCAGCTTGATGGATTCGAGGGACGCCAGCGAAGAGCGGTCAGCACGGTTCAGCTCGACGGTGATGGGAATGGGTTCGCGCACATCCTTCTGGTGCAGCAGGCCGGCAGCGATGCCGGACTCGGCCGCTCCCAGCGCGCGCGCTACGTCGGCGGTTGCAATGCCGTGCAAGGCGGCCTTGGTCTGGTCAACGGTGATGTCGAGCTGCGGCTGCGGGTCCTCGACGTACCAGTCCACATCAACCACGCCGGGCGTTTGCGCGAAGACCTGCTTTACCTGACGCGCGACGTCGATCTGGCCGTTGAAATCTGGGCCGTACACTTCGGCGACAAGGGTTTCGATGACAGGAGGGCCGGGCGGAACCTCGCTTACTTTGATGCGCGCGCCGTAGGGTAGCGCGAGCTTGACTAGCTCCGGACGCAAGCGGCGCGCAATCTCGTGGCTCTGCTCGTGGCGCTCGTCCCTCTTGAGCAGGTTGACCTGGATATCTGCCTGGTTGGAGCCGCGCCGCATGTAGTAGTGGCGCACCAATCCGTTGAAGTTGTAGGGGCCGGAGGTACCGGCATAAATCTGATAGTTCTCGACCTCGGACTCATGCGCGATGGCTGTGCCGAGCAGTTGCGCCACGCGGGTAGTCTGCTCCAGCGTGGTGCCGTTGGGCATGTCGACGATGACCTGGAACTCGCTCTTGTCGTCGAAGGGCAGCATTTTGACGTGGACGAGCTTGAGAGGGACAAGCGCAGCGGCAACGAGGAAGAGGAAGACGACTCCGGCTAGGAAGATGGCGCGCGCACGAGCCGAGGAGATCAACGGCTGCATGATGCGCCGGTAGAGCCGCGTGCTCGCGCCCTCCTCGTGGTCGGCATGCTTGCCCGACGAGGCTGAGCGCGAGAGTAGCAGCATGGCGGCCCAGGGCGAAACCGTGAAGGCGATGATGAGCGAGAAGAGCATGGCCGACGATGCGCCGATGGGAATGGGGCGCATGTAAGGGCCCATGAGGCCGCGCACAAAGGCCATGGGCAAAATGGCAGCGATAACGCCGAAGGTGGCGAGAATGGTGGGATTGCCGACCTCGGCGACTGCTTCAATGGCGACCTCGTTCAGCGCGCGGCCGTGGTTCTCTGGCAATCGGAAGTGGCGCACCATGTTTTCGACGACAACAATGGCGTCGTCAACCAGAATGCCGATGCTGAAGATGAGCGCGAAGAGGGTGACGCGATTGAGCGTGAAGCCGTAGAGGAAGAAGACTGCGAGCGTAAGCGCCAGCGTGACAGGAATGGCAATGAGAACCACACCGGACTCGCGCCAGCCAAGAAAGAGCGCGATGAGCAGCGTGACGGAGAGCGTGGCGATGAACAGATGCTTGAGCAGCTCGTTCGATTTGTCTTTTGCCGTCTCCCCGTAGTTGCGCGTGGTGGTGATCTGGATGTCGGACGGGAGCGTGGTGCGGCGCATCTCGGCGATGCGATTGAGCACGGCGTTGGCAACGATGGTGGCGTTGGTGCCCTTGCGCTTGGCAATGGTGAGCGTAACGGCCTGGTACTGCGCACCGGGAGCAGCCGCATGCGCACCGGCCGCGGAGCCGAAGAGCACATAATCGACCGGATCGGCAGGACCATCGACGATGGTGTCAGCAACCGAGCCAAGCTCCACCGCGCGCCCGTGGTCCACGCCGACAACGGCGTGCGCCAGATCGTCGGCAGACTTGAAGGCATTGCCAGCCTCAACACGGAACTCCTGATTGCCGGCGGCGAAGTTGCCCGCCTCCACACGCGCGTTGGCGGCCTGCAGGCTTTGCGCAATAGCCGGCGCAGTAAGTGAATACGCGGCCAGCTTGCTGTTGCTCAACACCACGCGCATGGCCCGCGTTTCGCCGCCAATCAGCTTGGTCTCGGAGACATCGGGAACCTCTTTGACGGTGTGTTCGAGTTCGGAGGCGATCTGGCGGAGTTGATAGCCGTTGTAATTCTTGCCCCACAGGGTGAGCGCCAGAATCGGCACATCGTCGATGGAGCGTTCCTTGACAATGGGCATCGGCGTGCCGACTGGCAGTTGATCCATGTTGGCGTAAAGTTTGCTGTAGACCTTGATGAGCGCGTCCTGCTGATTGGAGCCAACCAGAAAGCGCACCACGACAAGGCTGGAGCCAGAACTCGACGTGGAGTAGACGTATTCGACGCCGGGCAGCTCGCGCACCAGTTTTTCAATCGGAATGCTGATGCGCTGCTCGACCTCCTGCGGCGAAGCGCCGGGCATCATTGTGGTGACGTCGAGCATGGGGACTACGATTTGCGGCTCCTCCTCGCGGGGAATCATGAGCACGGCGAAAGTGCCTAGCGCCAGCGAGACAAGGATGATGAGCGGCGTCAGCTTGGAGTTGAGGAAGGCCGCGGCCATGCGGCCGGCAATGCCGGAGTGTTGGTTCATGGCGTCACCTTGCTGCCGGTTTCAACGCGCGCGCCGCCCAACTCGCGGTCACCGGGGTTCAGCACCACGGTTTCGCCGGAGTTGAGGCCGCTGAGCGCTTCGACCTGATCACCATGCGCGAGGCCCAGCGTGACGTAACGCAGCGATGCGACACGGTTGGCGTCGAGCACCCAGACCGAGTGCAGTGAGCCGTGTGTGACGATAGCGCTCTGCGGAATCAGCGTGGCCACGTGCGAGCCGGTTGCGATGAGCGCGCTGCCGTACATACCGGCGCGCAGATTGTCGGTATGCGGAATGGCGAGCTTCACCTCGAAGGTGTGCGAAGCTGGATCGGCCGAGGGCAGGATGGAGGTGACCGTACCTGTGATGGCCGGTGATGCATCGGAGCCCAGCTGCACCGGCAACTGCATTTTGATGTGAATCGCTGAGAGCAGCGACTCGTCGGCAGTGACATGCAACTCCAGCGGCCCGGCCTTGTCGACAACGAGCAGCGGAACTCCGGGCGAAGCCAGCGTACCGGGGTCGACCATACGCGAGGTGACGCGGCCGCTGAACGGCGCGGCAATGCGCGTGTAGGATGCGACGGCACGCGAGCCCGAAGCGCCGGCTTCGGCGGCAGCCAGTTGCGCCTTGGCCGCATCCAGCATGGCGTGGGCTGACTTGGCGCGCTGCTCCATCTGGTCGTACTCCTGCGGACTCACACTCTTCTTGTCGCGCAGCACCTGGTAGCGGGCCAGCGTCGAGTCGGCCAGCGAAGCGTCTGCCTGCGCCGCGCTCATCGCATTGCGGCTGGCACTCACGCTGGCCTCGGCGCGGTTTACATCTGCGCCAAGCTGTGCACCGTCGAGCCGAATGAGGGTTTGTCCGGCACTGACGCTGTCGCCCTCCTTCACGAGAACCGCAACGACGCGACTGCTGACCTGCGCTGAGAGAATTGCAGTCTCAGGCGCATGCAACGAGCCGACCGCATTGGCGCCCGTGGGCACCTGTTGGCTGGCAACCTGGGCGGTTGCGAGACCATAGACCGATTGCGGCGCCGAAGGAGCTGAGCCGTGATGTCCGCAGCCAGCAAGCACGGCCGCGACGGCGATGCCTGCAAACCAGGCGGCAACAAAAGAAGTACGCGTCATTGCAGGTCCTCAAGAGTGGAGTGAAGAGTTCCGGTGGCAAGTTTCAAATCGGCCCATGTCACCGCATTGGCGTACACCGCCTGCCAATACGCGGCCGAGCTCTGGCGCTGCGCATCCTCGACGCGCAGCATTTCAGTAATGAGTGACAGGCCCGCTTCGTAGCGGTTCCTGACGATGCGCAGGCTTTCGTCGGCCTGCGCGATGGAAGCGCGGGCTACAACCATTTGCTGCGCGGCGGTGCGATGCGCGAACCAGGCACGCGTGACTTCGAGCCGGATCTGATCTTCGGCGGCTGCTTGCGCGGAGCGAGCTTTTTCTACCGCGATGCGCGCGGCCGAAACCTGCGCGTGCTTCGCGGCCGGAAAGAGATCGATGCGCAGCTCGGCGCCGGCCATCCAGTTGTTGCCGCCAGAGCCGGCAAACGAAGTACGGTCTGCCTCCCATGAGCCGTAGGTATTGAGCGAAGGACCGTATGCCGATGTGGCCGCGCGCAGATTCGCCTGCCGTGCCGCGGTCTGGTCCTGCATGGTTTGGCGGTCGCTGCGCGACTTGAGCGCCAACGCGATTTCCGCATCAAGCGGCTGCGCTTCGAAACTCTGCTCTGCCAGCGGCGCCAGTTGGCGTTGCTCTTCAGCGATTGGCGTACCGAGAACGCGCTCCAGGTCGGCCCACGCCATGGCGACTCCGCCCTCGGCGGCAATCAGCTCCTGCCGGCGCTCGGCAAGGTAGGTGGAGGCAATCAGTTGGTCGGAGTCAACGGCCAGCCCGGCCTCTACGCGCGTCTTGCTCAAATCGAGCAGCGCCTGCGCGGTTTCCACCTCGTGCTGTGCCACCTGAAGATGCTTGCCTGCCAGCAGAACTGCCTGATAACCGACGATGACACGGTAGACCAGCAACTGGTCGGCGCGGCTCAGCATGGATTCGGCCGCGTGCTGCTGAAGCTTTGCGGCGGCAATCTGCCGCTCGGTACGCAGGGAGTCGAAGGCATTCCAGTTGAAGGTGAAGCGCGAGGTGAAGTTGTTCAGCGGCGCTGGCTTGTTCAGGCTATCCAGCGCGAAATTGTCCTGCGTAAAGCGCTGCTGGCGCAAACGCGTGCCGAAGGCATAGACCGGGTCGTTGCCGCGCGTGGCCGATTCGCTGTATCCGATCGATGGCAGCAAGGCCGTGCGCGCAGCCTGCGTCGCCACGCGTGCCGCGGCGGCATCGGCCTGCACCATTTTGTGATCGGGGCTCTTCTCCAGCGCCACGTTGACGGCCTGTTGCAGCGTGAGCGGACCGGCCTGCTGCGCCGGCAATACGCCGGCCAAGGCAACCGCACCCGTAAGAATTAAAACGCGCCAAATTGCTGAATGCACTGGAACCTCGGCTGTGTTTGTTTGCCCGCTTTGGGGTAGCCGCTAGATAAAAGCCCACCTGCGACCGGTTCGTTACAAAAAAAATGCCGGCCTCATCCTAGTGCATCACTGCTGGTTGCGACGTGACGCATGCAGCGCACCGCGGCATATACTGGGTCCGCACTTTGGTACGAATCATTCTCGTATTCTTCGGTTGATTGCCATGACTCAGTTCACTCGCCGTAATTTCCTGTCGTCTGCCGCCCTCACTCTCGCAGCCACGCAGCTTCGCGCGCAGCCCGCGCACCGCGCGGAGGCCAGCCTGACCCTTCCGCACGAAGCCACTGGCTCCCAGATGCCGGAGGACTTTCTCGGCCTCTCCTACGAGGTGCAGCAACTGTCCGACCCGCACTTCTTCTCCGCGGAAAATAGCGGCCTGGTAAATGCCTTCAAGCGGTTGGCGCCGAAGGGCGTGCTGCGCCTGGGCGGCAATACCAGTGAATTTGCGTACTGGAAACCCACGCCCAGCTCGCCGGAGCCGGAGCACCCGAAGACGCGCGAGGTGGAAGGCGAGCCCAAGGCGCAGTACTACGCGGTCACTGCCCAAGCTGTCGACAACCTGGTTGAATTTCTGAAGGCCAGCGGCTGGACGTGCATCTACGGCATTGGCATGGGCACCAATACGCCGGAACGCGCGGCCACCGAAGCCGAATACGTGGCAAAGGCTCTGGGAAAGCGTCTGCAATATTTCCAGATCGGGAATGAGGCGGACCTCTTCAGCCACCACCTGCGCGACCCCAAAACCTGGTCGGCCGCCACCTATCTTGAGGAGTGGCTTGGCCTGGCACGCGCCATTGCAGCGCGCGTTCCTGGCGTGCAGTTGGGCATGCCCGACGTGGCTGTAGACGTAAACTGGCTGACGCACATTGCCGACCGCTGGGCCGGCATTGCCAATCCTCCGCGCGTAACCACGCTGTCGCATCACTATTACTTCGGCGGCCCGGCCACCAATCCGGACGTGAATATCCCCAATCTGCTGAAGCCCGCAACCATGGCCAAGGTACAGCACACTGCCGATATTGCGACCGCTGCCGCAAAGAAGATGGGCGTGCGCGTCCGCATGACCGAGGGCAACACCTGCTATCGAGGCGGCAAACCGGGCGTGTCAAACGTTCTTGCAGCCGCACTGTGGTCGGCGGACTACGCACTGCTTCTGGCGCACAACAACTACTCAGGCGTAAACCTGCACGGCGGCACCGGTAAATCCGTGGCAAACTCCGTGGGCGGCGTGCTGCCCGGCGACGTGATGCTGAAGGAGCAGGGCCTGAGCGCGGCGGAGATCGAGCGCTATCCGCACCCCTTCTACACGCCGATTGCCACCTTTGGCACTATGTATGAGCTGCAACCGGTGGCGTACGGACTGCAATTTGCCAATGCACTGGCCGGCTCGCGCCTTGTTGCCGATGACCTGACCGCGAAGCTGCAGGCGGCAGGCGTAAATGCCACGGCCTATGCGGCCAAGCGGCCCGACGGTGGCACTACGTTGATCGTGCTGAACAAGGATGAGGAAAAGGATCTGGCCTTGACCATCGACTTCGGCAAAGACCACACCAAACGGCTGGAAATCACAACCATGAACGCGACCGCACTCGACAGCCGCACGGTGCACATTGCCCACGCCAAAGGAGACATGCACAACGGTCGCTACAAGACCGTGATTCCGCGCGCATCGGGCATCTGCCTGACCGCAAAATAGCCCGCAGTTTGTAGGAGTGAGTCTGGGAGTTTCCAGTCTATGATGCTCCCATGACTCCCAACCCCGCACAGCATCTGCGCCTGCCCGTGGTGTGTGCTGTCACCACCGACGACGAATTTCTGGACGAGCTGATTCCGGAGTTGGTGCCGTGGTTCCAGGTGGTGCTGCGCCGGGACTACGCGGACCTTGCGCGCTGGACACGCGAGGCGAAGGTCGCTGCCGTTCTGCTCGATATTGACACCGAAGAAGAGACCGAGGAGTGGGGCTCATTCGGCGGACTGCCCGTGTTGCGCGAGCTGCGCACGCTGAATCCCAATTTTCTATTGATTTCGCTGAGCCGGTCGCGCAGCCGCGCACTGGAGCGTAAATCCAGCGAGGCCGGCGCCGACCTGCACTTCCGCAGCCCCGTGGACATTGCCGAACTGCGCCTGGCGCTGGTGGAAGCGCTGGAAGCCAAGCAGGACGAGTTGGCGCGCGCCTCCATGCGCAAACAGGCGCTGGAGGCAAGCCGTTTTCAGGATTTTGTGGGCAGCAGCGAGCCCATGCGCGCCGTCTACGATGCCATCCAGCAGGTTGCGGCCAGCCACATCAATGTGCTGGTGCGCGGCGAGAGCGGCACCGGCAAGGAGCTTGTGGCCCGCGCGATTGTGGCCCTGAGCCCGCGAGCGAAGAAACCGTTCATCCGGCTGAATTGCGCAGCGCTGCCGGAAAATCTGATTGAGTCCGAGCTTTTCGGCAGCGAGAAGGGCGCCTTTACCGGCGCCACCGAGTCGCGGCCCGGACAGATTGAGCTGGCCGATGGCGGCACGCTCTTTCTGGACGAGATTGCAACGCTGACTTTGCCGCTGCAGACCAAGCTGCTGCGCGTGCTTGAGGATCGCCATGTGCAACGGCTTGGCGGACGCACCATGCGCAAGATCGACTTCCGCCTGATTTGCGCCACCAACGAGCCGCTAGAGGAGATGGTGCGCACGGGGCGCTTCCGCGAAGATCTCTACTACCGCATTCACGTGGTGCCCGTACTGCTTCCGCCGCTCCGCGAGCGAACCGGCGACATTCCGTTGCTCTGCGACTACTTCCTGGCGATGCACTGCGCGGCCAATGGTGTCGAAACCAAACGTATCGACGCCGAAGTGCTTTCGGTCTTCGAGCAGCACGCATGGCCCGGCAACGTGCGCGAGCTGGAGAACCTGATTCAGCGCCTGGTGATTACGGTGCGCGGCGACGAAATTCGCGCCAGTCATCTGCCGCGGCACCTGCTGGCCGGCAGCATTGCCGCTCAAGAGGCCGCGCTGCTGCCGGAGGATGGAGCAGACTTCGACGAGCAGATACAGCACCTGGAGATCTCGCTGCTGAAGGCCGCTCTGCGCCGCACGCAGGGGAACAAGGCCGCGGCGGCGCGGCTGCTCAAGCTGGACGGCCAACGCATCAAATATCTTTGCCGCAAGTACTCGCTCTAGGCCTGAATGGTCACTTTTTAATCTATCAGTGGATAATTTTTCACCTATCCATGAAATACGCGGCGTTACCAGCGTTTCCCTGGACCTGCGGCGCATCCGCTAAATGGTGTGCTTTGTGCGCCGCCGGAATTTTCTGCGCTGGTGCGTGAGTTTGGCACGGCAGATGCACTTAGGTGTGCGTACCCCTGAAGTCAAAACCACTTTTTGAGGAACATCATCATGGCCATCGCGAAGAAGTCGTTGCTCGGTACCTCCACGAAGTCCGCTTCCACCGTTTCCAGCAAGCCCTCTTCCCCCAGCAAGCTGGAATCCACCCGCATGGTTTCCCCCAAGATTGCGCTGGCAAAGGCCAGCCTGAAGACCGCCAAGGCTGGTCTGAAGACTGGAAAGGCTGGTCTGAAGACGGCGAAAGCCGGCTTGAAGACAGCCAAGGCCGGCATCAAGACCGCGCGCTACATGTCTTAAGCTTCGGTTTTTCCCTCCCCCGGAACACCAAAGCGCGAGAGCGGCTGCCCAGCAGCCGCTTTTCTGCGTTTGCGCCTTACCAGACGTGACGGCCGATCAGGTCAAGCCCCACACGCACGCATCGTTCAAAAATGCTGTGATAGCGGCCTAGCACCTTGGCCTGGCCCGCGGCTCCCAGGGGCAGTGCTTCCGCAGGCGCCGCCAGCTCAATCCGAGCGCTGTAATAGGTAGGCAGCTCAATGCCTTTGTATTCCTTGCGGCCAACAAAGTCCGGCGGCAACTGCACCGGTGTGCTGTCGATGCCGCTGAGGCGCAACCGTTGCACGTCCATCCCGCCCGGTGGCATCAGCAGCACTTTCGCATCCGGAGAAAGATGATGCAGCGCGGAGAACGGAATGTAGAGCCGGACCACGCGCGGCCCGTCGCCGGCCACGGCAAGCAGTTGCTGGCCGCTTCCCACCATGTTGCCCAGCAGCGATCCGGGTTCGAGATCGAGAATCGTTCCATCGGCCGGCGCACGCACGCTGAGCGCATCCTGCGCTTCCTGTGATAGCGCCGACGCACTGGTGGCTCCGGTGCGCTCCGCCGCCGCAATGCCGACAGACTGGCCGCGAAGCTCTGCATCAAAGGCGTGGTACTGCGCCTTCTGCTCCATGCCGGAAGAGTCAGAGCGCATCGACGCCGCGTCCAGACTGCTCATGCGCAGCAGGACGTCGCCTGCGCGCACGTGCTGGCCGGCACGCACGTTCACTGCGGTCACTCGCCCGGCAAGGGCCGCATGCACTGTGATCGGGCTGGCTGGCTCGACGACAAAGTACGCATCCTCGCGGTCGCGCCACAGCGGGATGAAGAAGAGCAGCAAGGCGGCAATCAGCGCGGCCAGCGGCTTGGGCTTCAGTAGCCGGTTGCTGCCTACTGCCTGGTTACGGACCTGCTGGGCCACTCCGGCCAGTGCGCGGATGCGCGAGCGGAACATCATGTACGCCATCCACGCCACGGGAATCAGTGCGAACTCCGCGATGAATTGCGAGGCCACGTTATAGCTGAAGCGGATGACCGCAAAAAGCACCAGGTAGCTATAGGCTCCGGAGATGAGCGCATAGCAGATGAAGAGAAGAATGCGCCGGCGCGGCACCGGGGTCACCTCAACCGGCAGGCGCAGCACCCGGCTCTGCATCCAGGTGGAGACAAAGGCCGTCGACTTCTCCTTCAGATCCGGAATGCCGATGGCCTCGGTAAGAAAGTAGTAGCCATCCAGCTTCAGCAGCGGGTTCAGGTTCATCACAATCACCGCAACGCCGGTGATGAGGATGACCTTGTACATCAAATCATGCAGCCAGTAGCCGGGCGGCGTATTTATCCATAACACCATGGCGATACCGCAAATCACCATCTCGATCCAGATGCCGGCAATGATGGTCCACAGCCGCTGGATGCGCGTGGCCGTCACCCATGACTCGGTAACATCGACGTAAAACGCCGGTGCGAGATAGAGGAACATAAGGCCCATGCTGTGCACCTCTCCGCCGAAGTGCTTGCAGGTGAGTCCATGCGCCGTCTCATGCACAAAGCCGATGAGAAAAAGCAGAATCCAGAACTCTGCGATGTCGGAGAGGGTTTTGCCGGTAAACGAGTAGTAGACGGGGATGTCAGGGCCGATGACATTCCAGTGCGCGACGAAGATGTAGAACTCAAAGCAGAAGAGCACAACGACCGCGAGCACGCTCCAGGGGCTGAAGATGAAGCCGCCTGTCGCATGATCGAGCCATGTCAGGTAGCGGTCAGGATCCCACGCCGAAAAGCTGATGTGCGCCAGATTGATTTTAGATTTGCGCTGTGAGCGGCGGCTGCGTTGCGACCTGAGCCGCTCGCTCATGGCCAGGTTTTTTTCCTGCGCCGTCTTGTACCAGAAGTCCGCCTCTTCCATCTGCTCGGCAAAGACGCGAATGTCGTTCACTGCGAGCGAGTGGCCGGAACCTTCGAAATACGCCTGCGCAATGTCCTCGTAGGTACGGTTGCCGTCGAACAGTTGCACCAGGCCCCAGTCCGCGGCGGTAAAGCGGAAGAAGTTTCCATTGCTGCGCTGCATCACGCCAATGCTCAGCTCGCCATCGAGCACCTCTTCGCGCACGATCATATTCGGATCCATCAGCGGCGGGCGACCTACGGAGAGGCGCTCTTTGGGGATCTCGGGCAGTGCGGCGTCAAAGGCCTCGCTCAGATTCATGGGCGCAACTGGACCTGCATGGTCATTCCGGGCTTCAACAGCGGAGAAGCGTTTTCAACCAGGCCGATGACCTGAATGCTGCCGCTGGCCGGGTCGACGACAGGGCTGACGCGCAGAATGCGCGCGGTCTGGCGAAGCTGCGGATAATCGGCGGTGGCCAGCTCCAACGGTGCGCCTGGCTTGTACGCGGCCATCATGCCTTCGGGCACGGTGAAGAGCACGCGCAACGGCCGCTCCGCCGTAATCCAGAACAGCACGTCGCCCTTCTTCACCTCCTGCGCCAGGCGCAGCGAACCGCGGCCGACCACGCCATCGAACGGCGCGGTGATTCGCGTCTTCTCCAGCGCCAGATTGGCCAGCTTCAGGTCGGCCTCCGCGGCGTCACGATTGGCGCGATAGCGCGCCACGGCCGCAATGGTCTCGTCGAGCTTGTACTTGACGCGCTCCCACTCCTCTTCGCTGCGAATGCGCTCTTTGCGCATGTAGTCGGCGCGGCGCAGGTCTGCCTCGCCCGCCTTCTGCTCAGACTCCCACTCGTGCACTTCGGCCTCAAGCGAAGCGAGCTTGGCGCGCTGCGACTCAACCGCAGCCGTGGCCATTCGATCATCGAGCCGCGCAAGCAATTGGCCCTTCTTCACGCGGTCGCCCACCTGCACATCGATCTCCGCGATCCTTCCATCAACTTCCGCGGCAAGATCAGCCTGCTGCTCGGCCACCAGCGGGCCGGTGGTCACATACTTCAGCGGGTCGTGCTCCTCTGGAGTAATTGCCTGGGCAATCGGCGCCGCTTGCGGCTGCGCAGCCGGTTGCGGAGCGGGCTTGGCGCTGGAGTGCGCGTCGCAGCCAGCCAGCAGGATGCAGCCGAACGCCGCAGCCAGAAGCGCTGTGCCACGTACGGCGCATGCCGTGCTCTTGTCCCGGGAGATGAATCTGTCTCTCATCCGGCTACCATCCAATCCAGTTCCAAAGGGTGTGCCACAACCACAGAACAGGCTTTCTGAACAGAACCACTCCGGCAGGTTTGTATCCGATAAAGATTTTGGCGCTGCCGCTCATTCCCGCGCGCAGGCTGGCTTCACCATTGGGCAGATCGACCAGCGCATTGAAGACGCGATTGCCCTCCACCACATCGGCTTGCGGGCTGACCACCGCGACGCTTCCATGCCAGCTACGCTCCGGGTAGCTGTCGAGCTTGATGGCCGCCGACTGCCCCGGCGCAATCAGCGCCACATCGCTTTGCGCAACCTGGATGTGCACGGTTGCAGATGTGAGGTCGAGCACCTGTGCAAATGCCGCGCCCGCATCCAGATGCTGCCCAGCCATATTCTGCAGGTTCGGCGTGGCCACAAAGCCCGCAATCGGAGAGCGCAACTGCGCATCGTCCATGCGCGCACGCGCACGCTCCGCCTCGGCACGCAGCACCTCCAATTGCGTCCTGTCCGCGCCGGCCTGAGGCAATCCGCGCGAAAGGTCGTCCTGCATCACCAGTTGCGCAGAGCGATAGCGCGCCTCGGCCGAGGCCAGATCCGCGCGCCACTGCCAGTCGGTGAGCGCACCCAGCGCCTGTCCCGCAGCCACACGCTGCCCCTCATGCGCATAAACAGCGGCCACGTTGCCTTCCGCCGGCGCATTCACGCTGATCAGGTGTTGCGGCGCAATCACCGCATGCCCCTGCACGCGCAGCGGCAGCGGGCAAACCGCGAGCAGCAACACCACAAAGCCCGCAGCGGCCAGGTACACCATGCGGCGCGTCCGGTCGGAGCGGAACCACGCACGCTTCCTCAGCGCCAGCGGTTCCAGCAGGCTGATGAGCGGCACCTCACGGTAGAGCATCGCGTTGCGAATGGCCACCGTTGCCTGCCCGGCCAGAATCTTGATCATCTCGATGTGCGGCAAGGCCAGGAACTCCGGGTCCGCGGCCAAATACACCAGCAAACCCACGCGTCCCTGGTCGTCGTACAGCGGAATCGAATAGAGGCCGCGCGCACCGGTGGCCTGAAAATGGCGCATTACCGGGCCGGGCAACTGAATCTGATGCGGCGAGTCCTCGTGCAGGCGTAAATGCAGCGGGTCTGGTTGAAGCGCAAGCCAGCGCAACAATTCGTTCAACCCGTCCACCTGCGCATCGCCAAAGGGCAACGTCTGCCGGCCGCTGACCGCGCGCAATTGCAGCGTGCCACGGTTATCCAGCGCGATGGCGCACACGTCGTACGGCAGCACACTCTGCGGACTGTTCACGATAATCTGCAGCACGCGATCCAGGCGCAGCGTGGACGTAATCTCCGAACTGACCGTAACCAGCGCTTCCAGAATTTGCAGCTTGCGCTCGGAGTGCATCAGCGAAGCATTTTTCAGCGCGCTGGAGACTGTTTCGGCAATCGAAACCAGGAAGAACTGATCGTCGTCATCGAAGGGCTTGCCGTCTTCGCGATTCACCACCTCAAGCACGCCGACTTCGGCTCCGTCCTGCAGCAAGGGCACAATCAGCGTGGAAAAAATCGGCGGCGTCGCGGGCTCGTCGCCCAGGCGCGCATTGCGCTGTGCCAGCCGCTCGTCCGCGGCATCCACAATGCACAGAACCTCGCCCTCCTCGGCCATATCCGCCACATAGCCTTCGCCGGGGCGCATCGTCATCTGCGCTTCCACGCTCGCATCCGCGCCCGCGCTCGATAGCAGACGCAGCACATCGCCATCAAAGAGCCAAAGGTGCACCGTCTGGCAGGCGAGCATGGGCCGCACCTTCTGCGGTGCAAGCGCAGTCACCTCGGTCAGCTCCAGCGTCGCATTCAGCGACTTCTCCAGGTCGTAGAGCTGGCTCATGCGATGAATGGAGTGCAGCGAGTTGTGCTGGTCGCGGTCGGTGCGCTCGGCCGACTCCAGCGCCGGACCCGCCAGCGCCAGCACCGGATCAAGCGACTCCATCAACGCGTCATCAATCTCCGGCCCAAAGGAGATTAGCTCCAGTACCACGGCAAATTCCGCCAGGTCATCGTCACCCGGCGTACGCAGCGGAATGTAGGCAATGCCCGCGACGGTACGCCGCAGTTGCAAATGGCCGTAATCCTCGCGCCGCAACTCCGCGCCGGGAAGGATCAGCGGCGTCTCCGGTTCAAGCGATGGCAGCTCAACCAGGGCTGCGCGGTCAGCCAGCGAAACCTCCCCAGCCACGGCAAGCACGGCGAAGCCGCTCTCCGCACCGCTCTGCGCGCGGTAAATCACACATGCCGTGTCCTCTACCAGTTCCGTGACGCCAAGCGCAAGAAGCCGCGCCCGGCCCGCAGGGTCAGGTGTATGCAACAGCGAAACCGCAAGTTCCGCGGCTGGGTGATGGGGAAGCGCCATACAGGGAATGCGAAGATTGTACTCATAAATCCCGAATGGCCGTATACGATTATGGGGACTTTACGGCTGCACGCCGTAGACGGCCCGAAGAGGCCATCGGGATGAGGAGCTGACGTGGATCTGGATATTCAGGAGCGCGGGAGTGCCTGCGCCATCAAGATCAAGGGACCGTTCAAGTCGTTCGACTCGGTGCGCGAATTCGAAAAGGCTGTGGAAACCACCGTCGAAAGCGGGCACATCTTCCTCATCCTGGACCTGGAAGCCATGCCGGTCATCGACTCGTCGGGCATCGGATCGATTGTGAGCGTGCTGCGCCGTTCGCGGCAAATAGGCGGGGATACCAAGCTGGTGAATCCGTCCTCGTTCGCCGCCAAAACGTTCAAGATGGTCGGCATCCTGAGCCTGTTCCAGGTCTACGAGACGGTCGAGGACGCACTGGCTGCTTGTGACCAGCCGTAGCTGTTGCGCGATACTGGAAAGTGCACCGCCTGATAGTGTGAATCATTGCGGGGCCTGTAGCTCAACGGTTAGAGCAGGGGACTCATAATCCCTTGGTTGGGGGTTCGAATCCCTCCGGGCCCACCATAAAACACCATTAAATTCAGCATGTTATGAGTCATTTGAGAGAAAGTCTCGGATGGCTCTTTTGTTGCTGGTGGCTGTTTTGATGGCTGTTATTATGTCTGTGGCTGTGCTACAATCCCGGCCTGAAAGGGAAGACATGAAAGCCAAGGCTGTGAGAGGTATTTATGAGCACCCGGCAGGGTCCGGGGTTTTCTGGATTCACTACTACGCGGATGGAAAACGGCACCGTGAGAAGGCCGGGCGCAAGAGTGATGCTGTAGCCCTCTATCAAAAGCGCAAGGCGGATGCACGGCGGAAACTCAAGCTGCCGGAGTTAGTGCCGGGCAACGTGGTCACGTTTGGTCAGCTCTCAACCATGGCCGTGGATCACGCCAAAACTCATCTCCGGTCAATAGAGCACTACGTCACCAAGGACTCAATTCTCCGTGAGCCTTTCGGGGAACGGGCCGCCTCTGCAATCACGCCGCAAGACATCAACGATTGGCTCACCAAGCACTGCAAGACGCCCGCAACCGCGAATCGCTATCGGGCGTTTATGTCACTTGCCTACAGGCTTGGCATGGAAAACGGAAAGGTTGAGAACAATCCCGCCCGGCTTGTGCGACTGCGAACGGAGAACAACGCACGGATGCGTTTTCTCAGCCGTGATGAATACAAGAAGCTGTTGGGCTTGGTTGAGCGTGACAATCCCGAGCAAATGCCCGCGTTCATCGTGAGCGTGTACACCGGCATGAGATGGGGTGAGCAATTCTCGCTGGAGTGGGGACAAGTGGACATGAAGCGGAAAGTGATTCGGCTGACAACGACCAAGAACGGCTCAGCGCGAAACGTGCCACTCAATAGCATTGCGCTGGAGGCTCTGACGCAACAGCGTGAGGCTGTGCCGCATAATGCCGACAAACCTGTTTTTCCGCGTCCAGGTCCCAAGGCTGATTGCCGCTGGTGGTTCATTCCGGCTCTGACTGAAGCGAAGATCGCAGACTACACTTGGCACAACAACCGGCACACATTCTGCTCATGGCTTGCGATGGCCGGGGTGAGCACGAAAGAGATTCAGGTGTTGGCCGGTCACAAGACCATCACCATGGCCGCACGCTACGCGCACCTATCACCGGAGGCCACGGCGTCCGCATCGGAGCGGCTCGTGACGGCGTAGTGGTTCCCACGCGCATACACCACAAGGGAGGCGTGCGTAATAAGCACTTTCTTACCGATGCGCCGCGTATCCAGGTGCTTGTTTGCAATGATGTGGTCCAAGGTTCGGACCGAGATTGAGAGCTGCCGGGCGGCCTCTTTCCGGTCGTACAAGAGTCTGGTTTCCACTGTCTTGCCCCGTTCCCGGCGCAATGCGCCCTGAATTTAAGTCCCCTTGTTTCTTTCGGATACGAGAGGCTCGATTCAAAGTGTGGTTAAAATGCCACACAATGATGTAAAATTTACACATTTTCGATAATTGTTCGTCTGTGTAAAGAAATGGATGGCAGAGCCCTTTTGGGGGTCTTCTTTTGAGATTCGACCCCACCCCACCCTATAGATAAGCGCAATGGAATCAATGCTTAAACGTTGCTTTGTCCCGTGTGTCAATGAATGCCTGCAAGTCAGAAGGCTTGAACCACTGTCTGCCACGGTCATACGTGTGGGGTATCCGGCCCTCAGCCGCGTATCTCTGCATGGTCCGCTTACTCACAAGCAGCATTGAGGCTGCCTGCGGGAGTGTCAGCATCGAATCGGTTTTCATTTATCCTCCAGGTGACCTTTATTATTGCCCGCACCACTGCATATCCTCATGCTGTGCGTCTCCGTGATTCAGTGTTGCCCGCACACAGACGGCAACCGCACCGCTCACCGGGCTTCGTTTGGTGTATGTGGTGTGGGCGTGCGATAGGGTTTGGGCACCACTTGGATTGACGCGGGGTGTCTATGCGCCATCCACAGACGCAATGAGGCTGAGTATCCATGTTCGTGTGCATTGATTCCTTTCAGCGGCATGGGCCGCAAACATGACGGTTTCACTGCTCATCCGTCTTGTATTTGCATTGCTCTCGTATGTATGTATGTAATAGAATCAACAACATACGGACAGGAAAAGGGTGCAATATACGGCAGTTTTGTCGGCACATTGTCTAACACATTCATTACACGGAAGTTGCGCGCACTTCAGTGCCGATACGATGCCGACATATGCCGACAAAACGCACGTTAGTCTTTGCGTTTCAACAGCTTAACCACTCGCCGCTTTTGACCGGACTTGGTGGCTTCCTCCACCACAGCAATGCGTCCATCACGCTTCAGCCCAGCAATAGCACGCTCCCAAACAGCGGTGCCCGCCCGACTAGCCCCAACGGTCTTCTGCAAGACCCGGTGGGTTATGGACCGCTTCTGACGCATGGCCTTCATGATGCGTGCTTCCCATTGCGCCTCCCGCGTCTCACCCTCAGCCGGGCGGTAGAAGTCACGCATCTTGGCTTGGAAGTCTGCCACTTGAATACCGGCGTCAACGTCTGACTCCAGGATGTTCGCGTGACCGCGCAACCACGCCAGATGTAGTGCCACACGCAAGGCATGGATATTCAGCCGGGCCGCTGGTAGGTCCTCAGTTTTCATCTCATCTGACAGCCGGGCAAACCACTCATTGAGCAGCCCGCGTGCCGTGGGTGAAACTGGAATCCGTGCCGGTGTCCGCTCCAATGCCGTGATGCGTGGCAGAAACACCCGTTGCATCTCTCCGAAGTCATACTCCGGCAGTGCGGCAACCGTGCGGTCATTCTCCGTGCCAATGATGTTGAGTCGCGAAAACAATCCACTGCCTACGGATGAGGCACGTGCGAAGATGTTGTCCCATTCTGTCTTGGGGATACCACCCAACACGGAATAGAGCAGCCGTCCAGACTTTGCCGAGCGTTCATTGGTTGCGGTTGTTGTGAATTCATCCCGGTCAAACAGCTCCAGGATGGCCGTCTCTAGTCCGCGTCCTGAATTCTCATTTGCAAAGTTGGCAAACAGGCCGCCTATCTCTTCCTGAATCGTGATGAACCTTGGCAATGGCCTCCACAGCTCCATTGGGTTGCGTGATTCACCTTTCTCCAGCTTGTGCGGCCTTGTCGCTTGAATCAATCCGGGCGCACTCGCCGGACTCACAACGTGCGCCCCGATGTTGCGGGACGGCCAACACCAATTCTGCGGGTCGTGATTGTCCGCCAACAGCAATGGTCGCTCGGATGAGCACCGCTGACTATCAACGTCGCATTCCATGAATTTCCGCGCGGCAGTGATCGCCGTGCCCTTGCCAGAGCCGGGCGGCCCAATCAGCACCGTGTATGCCCGTGCGTTGACGCCTTGATAGTCCGTGGTCAACTGCCCGCCAACCACCGCGCCAACTACCGTTCTGAGGGACTCAGAGAAAAACCGCTTCCGAATGAAATTGCCCTCTGAGCAGTAGTCCGCAAAGTCACCATACGGCGTACCCTTCCAAACATCGTCCGGGTACACCGGGGTTGTTGTGTCTTCAGGCGCTTCAAAGTCATCCGGGTCAACGGTCACAGAGACGCTGACTGCCACCTCCGGCCCCATGTCCACAAATGAAAACCTCCGCTCGGGAAAGCGCCGTTCCAACTCCGCACGGAAGTCTTTCCACTCTTTTGATGAGCAGCGGTGTTTGCAATCGAAGCCGTAGCCTCCGCCCTCCGTGTACACAACACACGTGGATGTGCCCGCGTTTGTGTTTTCGTGGTCATCAGCCCATGGGCATTCAATCGGCCTGTACCACTGCTTGCCCTTGTTGAACCAATCGCCCGCAGTCGCCACTTCATACGTGGCAAGGAAGCGGTCCAACAATTCTGTTTCTCTCGTTACGTCTTCACTCATCACGCTCGTGTTGCCGGGCTTGGGAGCGCCATACAGTTCACAGAGACGATTCAGAAGCACATCAGGCATGGCCGGAATGATTTTCCAATCGGCCTTGTACACATTGCCGTTCTTGTGGATGCTGCCCGGCCCCGTCATAATCATGCGGTGCTGTTTGAACTCAAAGAGATTCTCTTGGCCCTCACGTGATGCGGTCATGTTGCCCGCGTTGCGTGTCCGCATGGTTTGACGGTAGTAAAAGGCGCAACGGTTTGGGTTGGCACCGGCCCGCGTTGTGTCAAACACTTCGGGCGGGAGGTCCTTGCAAGCGTCCAGCAACGCGGCTTCGTCGTCTGTCTCCAGAAAGCAAAAGTTCTCATCCGGTGACAAGCCAACATTAGCATCAGGCTCTTGCGTGTCCCAAAGTCTGAGCTGTTCGGGGTCAGTTGTGGCCGCGTCAAAGTGGTCCCCGGTTGACATCCTAACCGGCTGCTTTTTTCCAGGGATGAGCGGGAAGACACGGAAGCCGCGCTCCGCAAGTGGTAAGGCTCTTTCCAGGAAGGTCATTTCGCCTCCCACACACAGCCGCATCCATTGCCAATAATCCGCATGACCCCGGATTCGTCTTCAGCGTCTTTCGATAGCGCCAAGAGCTGTTGTCCCGCAAAAATCAAGGCCCGCGCCAATGCCCCCGTTTCCATGTTTCCTAGTGAGTGAATCTCCAGGACATCCATCAGTTTTGGTTCGTCGTGGAAGGCACCCCCGTGCCGCCGTGCGCCGGGCCTAACGATTCGCGTGGCAATGCCGCCCCCGCGTCCGCCGTCCGGGTCAATCACAAGCCGAACGCACCCACGGATTGTCCGGTCATTGCGTTCGTGCCCCGCCTCTACTTCCAACGGGCCGCTGAATGATTCAAACGTAGCTTTTTTGGTGGGCACCACGGGCACCCGGTTGCTGTCTTTGAATAGGTCAATGACTCTCATTTTGTCTCCTTCTTTTGTGTGGTTGCGGTTGATGTTGAGCGCACAATGCCCCGTAGCCGCGCTACAAGGCCCCACGGCGCGTTTGCTCTAATGTGCGAGTGAATCCCGCTGTACGAATCTGAAAACGCGCCCGGCTCCAACGGCGTGCTCACATCAGAGCCGGGTGAATACCGCCCCGCACACGGTAGACACACGGCGCTTGACTCGCCGTGTGCGGGATCTTCCCCGCGATTCAAAACCTGAAAAAACCGCGCATAGTGGAGGTGGGCGAGTGAAGCCGGCTGGGCCTATGCGCGGAATAATCCCCGCCTTGGAGAAAGTGTGCCCGGCTTTCGCATGCGAGCGAATGCCGGGCTTTTTACGGGAGGCAAACACGGGTCCAAACCAAAAAGACTAAGGTTGCTGAGCGTGTCTGCCTGTGGTGCTTTCACGTCTCTCAGGCCCTAACGTGAAAGCCAAATTGTGCCCGGCCATCTCCCCAGTAGGCCGGGACTTTTAACTTGCGGCACCTCCCCGTTGTGCCGCCTTTGTTAGCTTGCCGCCACTGCCAGCTTGCTGATGGCAGTGGGCACCAACAGCTTACTGTCCGAGCGCCGGAACAGAATTACGGCTGAGCCGTCCTTCGCAGGAACGGAATACCGGTATGCAAAGGGCTGGTTATTTTCAGCCTGTCGCACAACAAACCGCTTGTAGTCACCAAACGCAAGCGGGTTTTTAGCTGCAAAAGTGCCGTCCGCTGCTACGTCATCCATGTCATTGTTGATGACAACCGGATAGCCGTGCAGCGTTGCCGGTGTGCCCTTGGTAGCGTCCGCGTCCGCCCACAGTTGACGCTTATCCCCGCTTAGCCCTGTTTTGAGTTTGCGGAGATACTTCGCCGTGGTATCCGTCATCTGATACACACCCTGCGGCCTGTAGAGCGCGGGCACGCTGTAAGCCAAGTCAAGAGCAACGTCCAGGTCCAATGTGCTGCCGTGAGCAATGGTGTACGCGGTTGCATTGGTCAAGAAGCCCTCAGCCTCCGTTGTGCCGTTGCCCTTGGTGTACTTCAGGTTTTCAAAACGGATGATGCGTGCCAGCAGTGCTCCGATAACCTCGGAGATGATGTCCACGGAGCCATCGGTAAACAGCTCCCGGTTTACAAACACCGGTTTGCTGGACACCTTCCACGCCTTCAGGGTTGGACCGGTCAGCGAGGTAGGCGGTGCATCTCCAGTGACAACATCATCGGCACCCGTTGCCGCTGCCGGGTCCAACTGCACTGCGTTCTCTGAGTCACTGAGCACGGGGAACACGGTGTCAGCACCCGTGTCCGTGCCCCACAGTCGTGCAACGGAAGCCACGGGCGCAAATGCTGCGTAGTTCCGCTCCAATGCCGGGACGATGAAAGACGGAATGACATAGCCGCCATCACCACCGGGTGTGAGGTCCGCACCCGCACGGAATGAGCGCCCGGAAAGGTAATTGACCAATCCTTCCACCTGTTCCCGCTGTTCCATGTTGGCCTGTGCGAGCAAATGTTTGAGACTCAAGCCCGCGCCGGAGTCCGTGTGCCGAACTGATGCCACGGGGCCACCCGCTACCGGTACGAAACCGCCGCTATTGCGGGCGCTGGTAGACGCGCCTACTTGCTCACAGCGGGCAATCAGTGTGTCAAGTTCCTTCATACGCGCGATGCTGGCGTTGTACTGTGTCAGCTCCGCGCCCACAAGGTCCTTGCCGGACTGCTTGGCCGTATTGATCAGCTTCTCTGCTGCCGAAAACGTATCGGCGCGTTCTGCTCTGAGTTCATTCAAGTTCATAAAATCTCCTTTGGATTTGTGCGGTCTATCGCCCGGCTAGCGGAGGGTTACAACGCACTTGGTATCCCCGTCAAACTCTTTGGTGTGGAGCTAGTTGACAACCCCAGCCGCACGTTTTCACACCGCGTACTGCGGGCGCTGTCGTGCCCCGGCGCAATTCACCGGGCAGCAAAACTCTTTGCGATTGATCGAATGCGAAAGGCGGGATTCTCGAAGATCGTGAAACTTTGGGCGGCACAGACGCCGGTGTGTACCGCCCACGGCCTAGCTAGTTTCAACTGGACCGTAACTTGTGCGCTAGTTCACGCGCATATCAGGAATACTCAAGACGCGCTCCAACTCTGCAATCTCAGCGTCCGGGCCACTCATAAACGGCACCACAAAGGACACGGCTTTGTATGCGGTGGCGCGGACGCTCTTGGAAGACTAGAGGTAAGCGGGGTCTGTCACGTCCCCCGGAATTAGTGGCGCTAATTCAGAGAGCCAACCTTCTGCCTGTGCCGTGTTGAGGAAAGGGCGTGTGCCAATATGTACTTCCGGCTTGTCCGAGTCCTGAATGCCAAACAGCAATCCAATTGGAACCCGTCCGTGAAGTGTTTTCAAAATGGCATCCTGTGATTCTTCGCGGAACAGCGCATAGCTCAAAGCAGACAAGTCGGGCTCAATAAACGCGATTGCAACCCCATGTTTCACCGCTGCCGGGTTGAGTCCTTCCTCAGTCATCTTCCGTTTCAAGCCCCCGGACAGAATCCGGGCCGCACCAATTGCTGCCATAGGGGACTTCATCTCGCTCATGGGCGGTCTTCCTGTGGTCAATGCGCGGTGAACTCTTTGCGCGGGGGTCATTCTCTCTACTCCGGCAATCCTTCGTGCCTTCCGTTCATCAGCCTTGAGTACCATACGCCACCTCTCTTGAAAGTCTTAAAAGTGTTATTTGTCCTTCTCATACAGAGAAATATTGTATTTATGTATCTGAAGACGTTGCATTTAACCTATCAAACGCTGTTTTAGTCCAGCGGCCATTCTCACTCAGCCCGATTTGTATGCCTCCGCCGCAATGCGGCTTTCGCGCGGTGTCGAGTCGGTATGCTTCCCATACGTCAAGGTCCTTTTGGGTACTAA
>DASVLI010000212.1:0-24992 GCA_036384955.1 Occallatibacter sp. | reverse complement strand
CCTGCCTTTCAACGGAAGGAATTCTGGATACTTTGCCGGATACGGAACTTTTGGTTTGCGATGTTGTGCTCACGTCTCAACCCCTGTACACGATGAAGGCCTGACCGGCCAGTGCAAGAACAAGTAATGTGGAGGCGAAGAGCCACTCCATGCGGGTGCGCGATGCGATTTTGCTCAGCTCGTCATCCGTGCGGAAGGGCGGCACGGCCACTACCAGCGGCACGGAGTACGCAGCCTTCAAATCCTTCTCCGTATAGAAGGGCTTATTGCGGCTGTCGACGATGAAGGCGAGAACCAGGCCAATGATAAAGCCCGCGACCATTCCACCCAGCGCAATCGCGATGCGCTGATGAGAGGCGGGGCGATCAGGAAGGCTGGCCGAATCGATGATCTGGAACTGCGCATCGATCTGGCGCTTAGCCAGTTTGGTAGCGAGCTGCGACTCCGATGCCTTGTTCATCAGGTCGGTGTACTTCTGCTTGGCAGAATCGTAGTTGCGAAGAACCTCCTGCAACTGCTGGGACCGTACCGGAGCAAGGTTGAGGCGTCCGCTATAGCCGGCAATCTGCGACTGCAGGCTGGCTTCCTGCTGCTGGTCCTGGGCAATCTCAAGGCGCGTGGCTTCCAACTGGCTCTTCAGCTGTGCGATGGCCGGATCGGAGCTCTCTGCCGCTGGCTGCGTGGGCGGCTGTGCGGCGATCAGCCTTTTGAGCTGCGCCTCATCTTCACGAATGCGCTGATTCAGCGAGACAACATCAGGGTAAGCGGGGCTGTAGCGCGAGAGCAGATCGTCGCGCTGCGAGCGGAGCGTTGCCAACTCGGTGCGCAATGCGGTGACCGGCGAAGGCGGCGTGTTGAGCTGCGTACCCGTGGCGGAAACCGGAGCCGGCTGCGCGAGCATGGTCTGGATGTAGGTCTGCTGCTGCCGCGCGCGGCTCAGGTTCGCTTCCAGGGTTTGCAACTGCGACTGAAGGCCAGCGAGAATCTGGAGATTACCCTGCTCTTGCTCGGGCAGCTGGCCCAGGTTCTTCATCTTGAAGTCGCGCACCAGCGCTTCCTGCTGATCAAGGTCCTTCTTGGCTGCATCGAGTTCGCTGGAGAGAAAGGTCGTCAGTCCCGTGTCCGTGCCCTGAACCGCCTGCTGATTGCCTTCAATGAAGAGCGAGGTGATACGACTGGTCACCTTCTGCGCAGTCTGCGGGTTGCTGGCGGTGAACGCAATCATGAAAGCATTAGCCGTGCGCTTTTCAGGATTCTTGTTCATAGGCGTGACTTCGATGCTGTCACGCATCAGTTTGGCCAGGTCAGAGGGCGTCATATCTTTGCGCAGGCCGGGATAGAGATTGAACTCGTTGATGACTTCGATCAGGTTGCCGCGCGACAGGATCTGATTGGTGATCGCGTCCAGATCGTCCATCGTGTTCGACGTGGAGTTGGAGATGACGTACTGGTTGGGCGCCTTCTGCGACTGGATGAAGATGGTCGCCTCCGAGCGGAACTTACTCGGCATCATGAAAGCCACGGAGAGCGCAATGGCTGTGACCGTAAAGAAGGTGCCAAGAATCCACCAGCGGCGCCGGATGAGGATCGGCATAATTTTGCGATACATCGCGGACAAGTCGTCGTTGCGTTCAGGCATGAGCATCACCTCTGGAGTTGTTCAGTTGGCTGGTGGGGACCGGCGCGGATGCTGCCGGGTTGGCAAAAGTATAGACGATTGAAGTGCCTTCAAGCCGTGCGAAAGCCACGCTTGCGCGCTCGCTGCCGGGGCCTGAAACACGCCACTCACCGTTGGAGTTTTCGAGAGTCATCTGCGCGCGCTCGCGCCACCACTGGTTTACCTGCGCGGGCAGTGCCGCCCAGGCGCCGGTGTTGTCGCGGAGGCCTGCGAGGTAGGACAGCAGTTCGGTGTAGCACTGGCGCGCCTGCGGCGTCTGGATGTAGTCCGGGTGCACGATATAGGACGCCATGCCGTGGTGGGCCAGGATTCCGTCAGTCTGGCGGTGCCACACATCGACTGAGTACTGGTTAAGGATGTGGAAAAGTGAGTAATCCTGAATGGTTGTGACCGGGATTTCCAGAAGGTCTCCATTCATCCAGGGCATCAGCGTGCAGCAGCCTCCGTGCTGAGGATCGAGGCGCCCCGTGGTCGGAATCGACATGTCGTACTCAAAGTTGAGCTCGCGCAGCCAGTCCACGTTGCGATAGAGCGCAGCCGAGCGAAAGCCGATGGTTTGCCATTCGGCAGCGCGGGCGTTGATTTTGGCAGCGCGCTCGACGAAGCGCTCGCGCGTGCGAAACAGATGGCCGTCGTGATTCCAGTCGTGGACATTAACCTCGAAACCGCGGCGGCGCATCCCGGCCAAGTCCTCAGGCTGCGCGTTGTACCGGCCGGTTGGAATGACCTGGAACGAGGAGTAAATGCCGAAAGACTCATTCAGCGACATCAGGTCGCCGCAGGCGCGCAGGCCGGCTTCAGTCTCGACGTCGTGTGTCATCAGCAGGCAACCGCGCTTGCCGTCAGGCCAAAACCAGATGAATGGAATTGAATCGACGCCGACGGCCTTCATGGCCAGTGCGAGCAGCTTTTCCATGAAGCCTTCGACCGTTCGCTCCACGGGCCAGCCGGGAAAGCCGGGCTTATCCCAGCCGCGCAGAGCGCGGCGTTGCGCGTATTTACGCACACTAACAGGCAACAACGGACGCAGCGTGTAGTAGCTGAGGCGAACGATGGTCTGCTTGAGGCTGGCCGTGTTGCCTTCAATGGGATAGCGCTCCATGCGCAGATTGGCAAAAACTTCTTCGGGGTCGAAGGGAAGACGGCACACGCCATCGGCGACTTCGACCGCGTCAAGCAGATCCTGTTCCTCCGCGCGCGCGCAACCGTAACCGGTCAGCTCTTCGCCAAAGGCAAAGAGCCGCGGCTCGGTGCTGAGCCCCGTGAGCGTGGTGAAGTTGAAGAAGCCGGCAGGCGCTTTGAAGTGCTGCTGCAAGCTGGATTGTGAACTCTGCGGCAAGTGTTTTACCCCATATGTTTGTAGAGCGCGCGGCCCACGGCAGCAAGGCAGGGGTCGGGCAAGATGGAGAAGACTTTGCCTGCCAGACCGCTTCCTGCGGCGGATTCCTTGTGCTCAACGGCGATGTTGCGATAGTAGGTGACGGTCGATTGCACCGTTCCCCACTGGTTCTTGTAGGAGATGAGTCCTTCGTTGCTGAGATCGGAGCGGCCGAAGTCGAAGCTGACCGCGCCGCGCTGCTTTGCGAATTGAATTGCCTTCCACATCACAGCCTGCATGCCGCCCATGTTGTGCATCGTGGCATCGGAACAGCCGTATTTGTAGACTTCGACGCGTGGCGCGGAGAGTGTAAGAATGCTGGCGATGGCGCGGCCCTGGTGCGAGGCGGCCCAGATGTGGAGATCGTCGCCAAAATGCTGTATCAGGCCCTTGAACCATGAGCGCGGCTGCGGCGGAAGCTGATGACGGCGGCGCGTGAGCATCAGCAGGCTGTAGAAGCTGTCGAGCAGTGCGTCGGAGTTGCCGGAGACAATTTCGAGCTGTTCGCGCTCGGCGCGGCGCAGCTTGCGTTGAATGTGGTCCTTGTGGAACGACTTCAAAATCGCTTCGGCATCGGGAGCGAGATCGAGCTGATGAAAGGCAAACGCGGCCGACGGATGCAGGCCGAGTGCGCCTGCGGATATTGGAGCAGAGTCCACGGGACGCAGTTCAATGTACTTCCACTTGCCGGCAATCTTTGTGAGTCCCTTGACTAGTTTTTCAAGCGAGCCTTCCGCACCGGCCAATGGCTGGCAGTGGTCGGCAAACGGCAAAGAAACAATGCGCGCACCGGTAAGCCAGCTTTGCACGCGGCAGTAAACCAGTCCGTCGGTCAGCGGCTCGCCGGGCTTGGCCGTGGTCAGCGCTTCGCAGGTGTAGCCGTAGCTTTGCTCCAGCGCGCGCAGCCATGCCGTGGAGTGAAAGACCGAAGCCTGCGGATGGCTTTGCACCAGCGCGTTCCAGCGCGGATCGGTGAGCGGATTGATGACGAAGACAGACATGGGCGGTATTGGCTTAGCGCGCGGAAACCGGCTCTGCCGGCACCGCTGTGGCCGCGGCCTTTTCCGCCTGCCGGTTCTTGGTGAATAGAAGTTGATGAACAGTGGAGCGAACTCCGGGCATGATGGCCTGGAGCTGCTGGGCAAGCTGCGCGCGGGATTGGTATGCCTCGCGGATGGTGGCGGCAATCTCTTCACCGGAAAGTTTGCGCGCGTCGGCTTCAAGCGACGGCACGCTGATGGTTTCAAGAATGCCGCGAAACTTGTTGCTGTAGGCGATGGCGACCGCGGGAATGGATTGCGACCAGGCGGCGATGCAGGCGTGCATGCGCGAACCAGTGAAGAATCCGCAATGGCCGATGATATAGCGAATCTCGTTGGGTCCGTACTTGCCCAGCACCATGCCGATGCGGCCGGGATACTTTGGCGCGAGCTCGGCGTAGATCTTTTCGCAGGCCTGCAGGTCGCACTCGGAACCGTGCGCTTCGCTGTAGACGTGCGGCACCAGCAGTACACGCGCGTTTTCCTGCGTGATGAGGATTTCTGCGATGGCCTTCATGGTTTCGCGATAGTCCGAGCGAATGCCGAAGGAACTCATGCCTGCCTCCGCCTCGCGATAGAGCAGGCCGCTGACGTTGACGCCAGCTAGATTCGCATCGCGCTCGGCGGGGAGTTCGAATCCGGCGATTTCGATTTTCTCAGGGCGCACAGAGTCGATGCCAAAGGCCATGTCGTAGCAAAAGCCGCGGCGTCCGCGCTGTTCGGCGGTTTTCGGCTGGCCCATCAAGGCATCAAGGCTTACGCGGTCGCGGCAGAAGACGCGTTGCGAGCGGCTGATGATTTGCCGCGCGATGAACTGAGCAAGCATTCCGCGGAAAGGCCCGTAGGTTTGCGGCAACTGCACCAGCGGCTTGCCGAGCAGTAGAACCAGAATCTGCGGCAGCGCGACATAAAGAAAGCGTGGCATGCCGTAGAGATCGGCGAAGCTGTCTCCGCCCGAAACTGCGACGAACAGTTCGGCCTCGCTGACGGAGCGAAAGGTTGGATTCTTCGCCGTGAGCAGCGAGCGGACAGAACGGAACGGAAGCACACGGCTGATGAATGCGGAGAGCAGCAGAACAACGATATTGCTGCGCAGCCAGAAGCGCTTGGAGAAGCGCATATTCACTAGCGGCACTTCCAGCGGCTTGCCGTCTTCGATGACTGTACGTGTGACCGCGGGCTCGTAATCGAGAAAGAAAATTCGCGCGCCGGGGTAACGCTGATGCAGGCAGCGGATGGCTCCGGAGGCCAGGGCGCTCACGCCGAGATTCGGCGTTTCAAAAGTGGCGCCCAGGATTCCTATCAACATGGGTTCAGTATTGGACATACCGTTTCGTGGTGCTACTGCACAAAAGTTGGAGCGTTGGGGAAGAAGCCGCCGGTCAGACGGCAGTAGGTGTTTGTGGTGTATGTGAGGCGCTTTCCGATTTGAATTCGCGCCACAGAATACGGAAGCTGTACGCGCCAAAGGCCAGCGCCAGTGCCAGAGCGATTCCGGTGCGTGCAAGGCCCAGGCTGGTGGGCAGCAGGCGGACGATGGCGGCAGCGGCCACGGCGATCAACAACAGGTTCTTGTTTTGCGCGCTCCACTTGAGCGGAATCTCACGGCGCAGAACGATGCCGACAAAGAGCAAGTAGAGCAGCGTGCTGGCGATAAATCCGATGCCAAGGCCCTGCAGTCCAAAGGAGCGGACAGCAAGCCAGGTGCAGGTAAGCGTGACCACGCCGTTGAAGGTTTCCGTCATCAAGTAAACGGTCGGCTTGCAGCGCGCCAGAATCGCGTAGGAGAGCGTCCAGCTGGAAAACTTGAACAGGTCGCCGATCAGCTGCCACTCCAGAATGTCGCTGCTGGGCATAAAGCGCCGCGAGTAGAGAAGCGGCACGATGTAGGGCACCAGCGCGAGCGTGAAGAGAATGACAGGCGCAGCCAGCAGCATGATGAGGCGCGTCTGCTCATTGATGAGCTCAACCATGGCCTGTGGCTGTTCGCGCACCGACGAGATGCGCGGGTAGTAGTCCTGGGTCATGGCCGTGACCAGAAAGCTGAGATAGCTGACTGCGATGGCCGATGCCGCTTTGTAGTAGCCCACACCTTCGGCGTCGAGCAGGTGCACAACCACCATGGGCATGGCCAGCGTTACGCCCTGGCCGGCCGTGTAGCTGGCAACGTAGGGAATGCCGAAGCCAATCAGCTTGCGCGCGGCGGCGATGCGGTCTTTGAACGAGGCCTTGACCGGCAGCCTACCGACTGAGCGATAGAGAAAGAAGCGCGAGGCCATCCAGCCCAGCACACCGCCCAGCAACACGCCGGGCGCGATACCCTTACCCTTCCAGAGGAGCACGCACAAAACCGGTGCGCCTGCGTTGAAGAAGCTGTTGACAATGCCGTAGGTGGCCAGCGCCTCCACGCGATGCCATGCGTTGAGAATGCCGTTTTGCAGATTGAGCGCGACAGTGAACAGCAGCGTGCCCACCATGACGATCATGTCGCCGCCGTGGTCAGGCGTGCCCAGAGCCCACGTGCTGAGCTGAGTGCGGAAGAGGACCATCAGCAGCAGAACGGGGATGGTGAGTGCGCCCAGCAGCAACCACGCGCCGCCGCACAGCGCGGCCATGGTTTCGTAGTTCTTCTCTTTGGCGGCAGTCGCGCCCAGACGCACCACGCCTGTAGCTACGCCCATGCCGACAAAGATGCTGCCGACCAGAACGAAGCTCTGCAGCAGACCGTAGTAGCCGTACCCAGCCGGCTTCAGCACGCTTGCAAGAATGCGTGAGGAAACCAGGCCGAGGACAATGCTGACTGCGGAACTGCCACTGAGAATTGCTGTCGCTCGGAAAATCGATTTCAATGCTTGAACTCGCGGACAGCCCGGATGACGGCTTCGACTTCCTGCTCCTTGAGATGCGGTCCCATGGGCAAGCTGACGACTTCGCGATGGATCTTCTCGGTCAGGGGAAGGCTGCCTTCCTTCCATCCTAGCTGACTGTAGGCCTGCTGCAGATGCGGCGGAACCGGATAGTGGATAAGTGTGCCGATGCCGCGTGCCTTCAGGAATTCCATGAACTCTTCGCGGCGCTCGGTGCGAACCACAAAGAGGTGGAAGACCGGATCGGCCCACGCGGGAACGTAGGGCAGCACAAGACCGGTATCCTTGAACGCGTCGAGATAGCGGGCAGCGACCACGCTACGGCGGCCGTTCCACTCGTCGAGTTTGCGCAGCTTGATGCGGAGCACTGCGGCCTGCATGGAGTCGAGGCGAGTGTTAAAGCCGAGAGCTTCGTTGTAGTACTTCACGCGCGAGCCATAGTTGCGCAGCACACGCAGACGCTCGGCAATCTCGTCGTTGTTGGTGGTAATGGCGCCGCCGTCACCGAATGCGCCCAGGTTCTTGCCGGGGTAGAAGCTCCAGCCGGCGATGTCGCCCAGTCCGCCCACGCGGACGCCCTTGTAGCGCGCGCCCTGTGCCTGTGCGGCGTCTTCAATCACGTACAGATTGTGGCGACGCGCGATCTCGAGAATCGGGTCCATGTCCGCGGCCTGGCCGTAGAGGTGCACCGGCATGATGGCCTTGGTGCGCGGCGTGATGGCGGCCTCGATGAGTTTGGGGCTCATGTTGTAGGTGTGCGCGTCGGGTTCAACCGGTACAGGCATGGCGCCGGCATAGCTAACGGCCAGCCACGTGGCGATGTAGGTGTTGCTGGGAACCAGAACCTCGTCGCCGGGGCCGATTTCAAGGGCGCGCAGCGCCAGATGCAGCGCGTCGAGCCCGTTGCCGACGCCGATGCAGTGCTTGATGCCGAGATACGAGGCAAATTCCTGCTCGAAGAGGTCGACTTCTTTGCCAAGAATGAATGCGCCGCTGCTCATCACGCCTTTGACGGCGGCGTCAATCTCCTCCTGCAGCTCAAAGTAGGTTGCGCGGAGATCAAGGAATGGAATCTGCGTAATGGCGCCAGGGTTGGTGGTGCTGCCGTGGGCGGGGGACGACGGAGCGTTCATTGAATGCTTCCTCCACCGGCGTGAAAGCCGGTCCGAATCTGAAGGGGCACGCAGAAGTGCGGGGCCCGGGTTGATGCAACTTCAAGCCTAAGGCTCGGAAGTGCCGGTGGTCGATGCACCGTAGGTGTTAGTTTTTGGCGGGTCGAATGGCCAACGCGAAGGCTACCCAATTGGTGGGATTGGCGGATCGCGCCTTTACAGTGTGCGTACCGGAGCCAACGTTCTGCTTTTCCACAACCAGCGTGGTGGCTTCATATTCACGGAATTGAAATTCTTCGCCGGCAAAGTAGGGCAACGCGTGGGTCTCATAACCGATAAGGCCGATGAGAGAGGCAGCACCGGCGTTTTCCACGTTCAACGGCCCGCTTTCCTGTGTGGTGCCAGAGCCAGTTTTGAAAGCGAAACCTGCCAGCGGGTCCTTGCGGTCTGCGCCGGCGTATTCCAGCACGTCCAGCACGGAGTAGGACGTAGTGCGCGCGGAGAAATCGATGTTGACGTGTAGTTCTCCGGCCGCGGAGCCGCGCACAATCCACGCCTGGTAGCGCTCGTTGGCGCCCACGTTCACCGGCGGCGAGAGTGGGATGTACTTGTTGCCCTTCTGGTCGTTCAGAGTGGCCGTGACTGACTGGTTGTCCCAGTGTGCGAAGACGATAATCAGGTTGCCGCTGGCCACGCTTTTGCCGAGATAGGTGGTTTGCCGCGTGGTGGCGCCGGAGTCGCCGGTGCTCCATTGCACATACTGCAACTGCTGCGCATGTGCAGGCAGGGCAGCGAAAAGTGATCCTGCGAGCACGAGAACGGCCAGAAAATACTTGTGAAACACGGCGATTCGTATCCTTTGGGTTAGGTGCGCGTGCGATCAATTGCGCCTGGAAAGTGAGTTTCAGTTGCGCCGGCGCGCCGGAAAGTGTTAAGTCTTGCGATACGCATCCGGCTCGTGCCGATGCGTTTCCGAGGGGCGCGCTCGTTCGAAGCGCGCCATTTACCTGATTGAACAGAACCAGGGCTTTTCTAAATTGCAGAAACCGATTCGACCCATGTCCGTCCTCATACGTATGCTGATTGCCTTTGTCGCGCTCTCTTCGCTCTCTCTTACGTGGCTCTCCGCATGCGGCGTCACCGGCATGCTCGGCGATACGGGGAACCCACTCGTCTCCATCGATGTAACGCCCGAGACCGGCAGTGTGACGCCAGGTGAGGTCGTGCAATATGCCGCGCAGGGCAAGTTTCGCGACGGTAGCACACGGAACCTGACCGCATCGGTAACGTGGAGCTCAACCGACCCGGGCGCTGCGCTTGTGGATATCGCAGGCCGCGCGACCGGCGTGAGCGCGGGCGCAACCATGATTGAGGCCAGTGACGGCGCGGTGACGGACGCTGCGCCGCTCGCGGTGAATGGCGGTACGCTGACCGCGCTTGCCGTGTCGCCGGCAACGATTGCCTTGAGTGCAGGCCAGCAGCAGAAACTGAGCGCGAGCGGCAGCTACAGCGATGGCGGGCGCAAAGACCTGACTGCGGCGCTGCGCTGGGCTTCGACAAATCCCGCGGTCGCCGCGGTTTCACCCGAGGGGCTGATTCGTGGTGTGGCTCCGGGAACCGCAACGATTGTGGCGAATACTGGCGAAGTTTCGACAACTTCCACTGTAGCGGTGCATGGGCCGGAGTTGACTGCGATTCAAATCAAGTCCGCACCGCATCAACTTGTTGTTGGCGCCAGCCAGCCGCTGGTTGCGCTGGCCAAATACAGCAATGGCACAACGCAGGATTTGACCTCGGCCGTGACGTGGAGCTCAAGCAGCGAGTCGGCAGCGAGGGTTTCGCAGGCTGGTGTGGTTGCAGCAGTCGCCCCCGGCGCGGCAACAATTCGCGCCGCGGTGGGCGCAGTCAGCGGCAGTGCGGCAATAGCCGTTGCGCAAACCGGCAAAACGGGCAAGGGCTGCAACGGCGCGGGCAACTGCTACATTCGCGCCGGCGCAACGGGTGCGGGTACAGGCGCGAATTGGAGCGACGCGTATACGGGCTTCGGAATCTCCACAGGCCAGGTTGATCCCGGTGCGATGCAGCGCGGTGCGACGTATTGGATTGCAGGCGGAGAGTACGGTCCGCAGAACTTCAGCACACCGGTGATGGGCACAGCGATTATCACCATCAAGGGTGCGACGCCGGCCAGCCATGGAGCGGCGGCCGATTGGAACGATTCCTTCGCCGGTCAGGCAGTGTTTGGCGTCGGTCCCAACTTCTTCTCCAGCGACTACTGGACCTTTGATGGGCAGACACGCGGCGCCGACTGGCAGTCGGGCTACACCATCAAGTTCGACCTGAACGGCATGAACTACCACGGCGGCGCGGTGAATACGCGTACGCCCACGGGCGCGGCGTCAAACCTTCGCTTCGACTACGTGGAAGTGCGCGGCTCCAACACCAACTACGTACACAACAGCGGCAACCGGTCCAGCTGCGGCGGCTACTGCGACTCTGGCTTCTACACCGGCAGCCAGACGAACAATTTTTACGTCGGGCACTCGTGGGTTCACGATGTGGGCGATACGCAGTTTCAGTCGAACATGAACAGCAGCGGTAATTCGAACGGTTCGAACTGGATTATTGAGTACAACTACATTTCGCGCGACCACACCGGTGAGCAAGCGCCGAGCAATCACTCAGAGGCCTTCTCCTCAACCGTGCAGAACATGACGGTGCGCTACAACTACTTTCAGGACATCGTGTCGAGCGGCGTGATTACCGATGCATCGGGCGGAGTGCCCGATGTGGGCCCGTGGTACATCTACGGCAACGTGGTCTTCTGGACCGACGATGGACCGATGAACGGAACCGCGTCGGGGCTGGGCGACGGCTTTGTCTCCATGTTCGGCGAGAACATGCACGGTACCAGCTACATCGTGAACAACACCATCGCCAATCTGGGCAAGCAGCCGTACTGCGAGAAGCAGGGAACCGCCTGCGCGATGTACTTCCTCTACATCATTGGCGACGACAAGGGAAAGCCAACCTGGCACATTGCCAACAATGTGGTGTGGAACGTGCAGGGCCGCTGTGTCTACGGGTCGGCGCCCGGCTGGACGATGCATACCGATTACAATTCCGCATTCGGCAGCTCATTCTCGAACTGCGGCGGCCATGCGGAAAACAGCGGCGGCAATCCTTTTGCGAACTGGGACGGCAAGGGCAAGCAGTTTGTGCCGTGGCCCAAACTCGACTTCGGCCTTGCCAACGATACCAAGCCGGGGCTGGATGTGTTTGCGAATCTTCCACCGGGGTGTACGCCCGGTGTGAACTGCATGAACGTCTCGATGGACGGCACGATTTACGGAGCCAACGGTTCGTACAATCGTGGAGCCGTGCAGCGCTAAGGCGAGGCAAGCGCGGGCAAGAAAAACCGCCGATAAGTCGTGCTACTCACTAGGCTCGGAGGATTTCTTCTCCGCAGTTTTGGAGTCGCTGTTCTTCTTTTGCACCAGCTTGCGCCAGAAGCGCTTGATCTTCTCCTGTTGCTGTGGGTCCAGCAGCTTGCGCGCTGTCTGGTCCAGGATCAGTGCCGGTGTGCGGTAGGCATTCAGCATTATGCCGCTGACAGTGGGCGCAAAAAGATAGACGCAGGCGTCTTCCCAGCTTTCATTGCATATTTCGGCCTTATAGCGCGCGTCACCGAGTCCGAAATCGACCGCGCAAATGCGATTCGACCCTTTGGATTCGCAGAACTCTTCAATCACTCGAATGGTGAGGAAGATGCCGGCTGAGTAGCGTCGAAATTCCGGATCGAATCCCATGTGGTCGGCATGGTACGTGCCGTTGAGGCTCGTTCCGCACAGGAATGCGACCGGTGTGCCCTCCACCGAGAGCAGATAATTGCGCAGCCAGCCTTTCTCAGCTTTCAAGCGCATGCGCGTGATCTCTGCATCCGAGCTGCTGAAGCCGACGCCAAGGCTGCGCTGGTAAGTCTTCGCCGCCACCGTTTCCGTCTTCTCCACCATTTCGTCCACCTGCGAAGGCTCAGTGAAGCAGTCGATGGTGAACTTGCCGTCGAAGGGCTTGAGGAACGACTTCACGTTCCAGCGCAGATTGCCGCGCGATTTGTAGGGAAGCCGCTTCCAGAACTCCTCGGTCCCCTCGCAAGTGGTCACGCGCCGATGCGTGGCAAGCGATGGGGAATGGTCGCGCACCAGTGAGCTGGGACGCGTGGCAAGCAGCGGATAGAGCGGCGAATCCGTGCGCAGGTGGTTGAACATGGCCAGTGACGCTTCGCCCTTGGCCAGCGCCTTGTTCACGGCATCGACCATCAAGGCGCAGTCATCTGCTGAAGGATTTCCCAGCAGTCCGCCGTAGATGAATACCAGGGCGCGCACCCTTGGGCGAGGCAGCTTGGCGTAGCCAATGCGGACGTCGAGTTGAAAATCGTCCAGGCGTCCGATGAGCATCGAGGTAATCTCTCCGCCGCGCTCGATGACGAGCACAAACGGATGCCGGATATTGGGCGAGGTCTCAACCACGGCGCGGAAGAAATCCGGGTGCGAATGGGGATGCTCACTGAGCCTGGACCAGGCATCGTGAATCGAATCCAGCTCCGCCTGCGCGCGCAGGATGCGCACGCGTGCCGGGACTTGCGGCGCGGCGTGTGTGGGCGTGGACGCCGGCGAATTAATTTCAGTCTGCAAAGGCATCTCTTCAATGGTTGTGGTCATGGTTTGTTATAGGGAAGCAACGTGGGAATCGGGAAGAGCCCGTGCCGTGCCCCACTCCTCTTCGGGGGCTTTGGCAGGCTTGGTCTCTTCGGTGACGGTGGATGTGGACTTGGCCAGCTGGGGATAAAGCGAGGCCATGGCAACGATGATCCAGAGCACGTAGGATTGCTGTCCCCATCCGTAGATGGCGACGTTGGTCATCAGGAAGTAGTAGGCGCCCATGTTGCAGGCAAAGAGCAGCGGAAGCTGGCGATCCTCGCTTTTGTCTTTCCAGTAACTGCGCAGCGCACTCAGCAGCGGCGCCAGCAGCAGAAGCGCGGTGATAGCAAAGCCAAGGTAGCCGGTTTCCATCATCAGTGCGGCCACCGAGCTGTCGCAGCTGTCCACCTTCACGGTGCGGATTTCGCCATCGAGATAGAAATCGGTCGTCAGCCCCAGGTAGTAGAACGATTCGGGGCCATAACCCCACACGGCGCGGCCGGCGTTGTGGTTGAGCTGCTTCTTGACTAGATCGTACAGTGCATACCGCCACTGATAGGAGACACCCATCGGTGAGTCGGGGTCGCGCGTGGCGGTGTACATGTCGTGAAGCGTGGCCCAGATGCCGGGGCGCAGTAATAGCGTGAGAACCACAACCAGGCTGAGGACTGCGAGATACTTGCGTAGCTGCTTGCCGCCCAGCAGCGTGAACATCACGATCGACATGGCGAGTGCAAGCCACGGGCCGCGGCTGTCTGTCTTGTAGATGGCCAGGAACATGAGTCCGATGCCGAGGCACAGCAGGATGCGGGCCAGCCGCGTTTTGCAGAGACGCAGCAGATACAACGCCGCAGGAATGGCCAGTGCGAGCGTGCCGCCGAAGAGAATGGGATGGCCGAACGTGGTGCGTACGCGGTCGATGCGGTCGTATTGGTCGCTGGCTACATCGAAGCGGTGGCTAATCTGCGGAAAGAGCGAAAGCACGCTCCAATCCCAGTAGGTTTCAATGGCCGCAAACACTGAGAGCAGAATCATGGCCGAGACAAATGACCATAGAATCCGATGCATCGTCTCGCGTGTACGAATGCCCTTGGCGAAGACGAAGAACAGCGCGAAGAAATCAAGAATCTGCGAGAGCACGGTCTTGAGGCTGACGGAAAAGACCACTGAATTCGCGGTGGCCACGCTCATCCAGACAATTTGCAGCGCGAGCAGTGCGGCGATGGGAAGCTTGTACGCTGCTGAACCATCGGAGGGCGTGCGGCCGAAAACGAGATAGAGGCCAAGCAGCGTAAGGACGATAAGCCGCTGCGTGGTCAGGTCGAAGAGGCCGGGGATGGCGATCTGGCTTTCGACAGGGAAGAGAATGAGCAGGAACGTGGCCAGGGGCAGAGTCGACTCAAACCCATTGCGCACGGCGCGCACAATAAGCCACGCGACAACTGCCAGATCGATGCCAATGACAATTCCCATAGTCTGCAAAAGTCCTACGTAGAAATCTTACTTGGTTGCGTTATGCCCGTTCGGCATTGCGTTTGATGCAGCGTTAGCGCGGCGGGAAAGGCGAAGAATGGAGGCCAGACGGCCGAGCTGCTGGCTTTGGCGCGCATGTTTGAAGGCAGCGTTTTGAATGCGCTCTGGGCGTTTCAAGGAGTTTTCGAAATAGCCGCCGAGATAACAAACCGGCTTGATGAGCGAGCGCTCAGTAAACGCGATGTGGAACGTTTTGGCGAAGACGTGCAGTGGATGGCTCCAGGTAAGGAACTCCGCCTGGCCGCGCAGACGATAGAGACGCCGAGCCGCTGTACCCTGGCCGGTAGGGCGGCGATGCAGCACCCATGGCGAGCGAAAGCTGCGCGTGGTCCAGCCTTTACTCCACGCCATCACCTCGTCAATCGTGTCCCAGCCGAACTTGGGATAGAGGCCGCCGATGTCGAGGAATGTCTGGCGGCGGTACATTTTCAAAGCGCCACGTACGTGAAAGTCGGGGTCCATCTCGTACGCGCGTTCGCCGTTGCGCTCAATGTAGAGCGTTCCGCCGGCGATGCCGAGCTTGGGGTCTTTCTCGAACTCTTCGAGCATGCGCTCGAAGTAGTCGGGCGGAAAGGCCAGGTCCGCATCGAAGCGCGCCAGGAAATCGATGGAATCAAGATCGACTTTACGCAGCGCACTGGGAATCGCGCCTTCGCCGCCTGCTGCGCGCTCCTTGCGTTGCGGCAGTGCTACCAGCTCGATAAATGGATGCGTCTGGGCGAACTCTTCAATCATGGCAGGCGTCTTGTCGCACGAGCCGTCGTCAACGATGATCCATCTGTCGGGCCGCACCGTTTGAGCGGCAATCGTCTCCAGCATCGTGCCGATGTAGCCTTCCTCGTCACGCACAGGCGTGATGAGAACAATGACAGGGCGCTTGCGCACGGCGCTTACAGAAGGTTGCTCCATGGATGCGATGGGATCAAGCATGGGTGCGCGCTCCGGCGGTGCGCGTCCAGGATTGCAGGCCGAACGACCATGCGAGAATGGCAAACCATTTCTGTACCAGCGCACGTGCCGAGACGTTGTGGCGCAGGAGAGTAGTGACGACGAGTAACGCGAGCGCCACGGCAACGCGCAACAGCGCGGAGAAGCCCATGGCAGCACGATAAACGAAGCTGTAGAAACGCCCGCGCGTTTTGGCAAAGTACTGCGCCATCGATTCGCGCTGCAGCACCGCGGCAAAGTGGTTCGACTGCTGCGCCGAGCTCTTGCCGCCGTGATGCACGACTTCACAATCGGTGAGACAGGCAACCTTGTACCCGGCGTGCCAGATCTTGTAGCTCAGGTCCAGGTCGTCGGAGTACATGAAGTAATCCTCGGTAAAGAGGCCGGCTTTTTCAAATGCGGCGCGTGTGGCCATAAAGCACGCTCCGGAGATGGCGTCGACTGCAGCCGGGCCGGGCTCGGCGGCGTACAGCGCGCGTGTGCCCCATAGCGGTGAGGCAGGGAAGCGGCGGCGTAGAAAATCCGAGTCGAGCACCTGATTCAGAATTGTGGGGAAAGCCTGTACACAGCTTTCCTGCAGCGTGCCATCGGTATTCAGCAGGCGAGGGCCTGCGGCGCCAAACTCGGGGTTGGCGCGCATCCACGTCACCAACTGCGTCAGCGCGTCGGAGGCAATCTCCGTGTCTGGATTCAAGAAGAGCAACAGATCGGCCGTGGCTTCGCGATAAGCAACATTGTTGGCGCGGGCAAAACCCAGGTTCAGCGCGGAGTCGATGAAACGCACCTGCGGGAACGATGCCGCTAGCATGGCGCCGCAGTCGTCGTTCGAAGCATTGTCGATCACGATCGTTTCAATGGAAATGCCCTGCGTGAACCTGTACACGGTATCGAGACACGTGCGCAGATACTCCGCGGAGTTCCAGTTGACGATGATGATGGAAAGATCGGGCATGGGGATGTGTGCCGCTAGAGGGCAACTGCTTTGGAAGCTTGGTGCACCTTGGAGCCAACGGGCTTGCGCAGAAGCTTGCGCGCAAACTGCGCCGCGTGCATCCAATCGTACGCCCCGCTCAACTTGGCATCAAATAATTCCAGGTCGTCGTGCGTGTTGATAGGGATGCGGGGAAGAAGATATGGATCAGTGTACTCAGTGGCCGAACCAATGATGGTGGTGACGGCGTTGCGATAGCCAAGATTCTTCAGACAGGCAACGACGTCGCGAATGTAGCTGTGATTGTGCTCTGGGAACGCGTACGGATAACAGAAAGAGGGTACCGTGCCGCCGAGTGCATCAATGATGGCATCGCGTGAGTCGGCAAGCTCGCGCTCAATTTTGTTCGATGGCAGTGTCACCAGCTCGGCATGATGCATGGTATGCGAGCCAATGCGGATGCCGTACTCCTGCACTTCGCGAATCTCCTCCCACGACATGTAAGAGTGCTCACTGGCGGCATGCGCTGAGTCCTGAATGAACGCGGGCACAACGTAGACCGTGGCGGAAAAGCCGCACTCCAACAGCACGGGAAACGCCGCGGAGTAAAAGTCAAGAAAGCCGTCGTCAAACGTAATGGCGACGATGCGCGAAGTATCGGCGCGCATTGCCAGAAGCTCGGCAGCCTGCTCCATGTCTACCGCACGATAGCCGCGTTCGAGCAGATAGCGCATGTGCGCGGCAAAGACCTTGGGCTCGGTGCGCGTTTCGTAATAAGGATGACTTTCGCCCTCGATCAAGCGGATGCCGTGATACATCAGAATCGGGATGCGCCGGGATGTCTTTGCGTGCGCCATGCGCCGCAGCGGCTTCACAAGCCTGAGACTGAGGTCGCGATCAATTCTGTACTTGCGCATGAGCTTCCCTCTTGGAGTTCTGCCTGGCGTGGTCAGCGAGGGAGTCGACAATGCCAAGATAATCGTATTTGCGCTTCGCCCAATTGTGATGGTCCAGATAGACGAACGCATTCTTTACCAGCTGTTCGCGATATGCAGCGTCGTTCTTCAGCGTGCGGATGGCTTCAGCCAATGCGGCATCGTTTTCCGGCTCGGCAAAATGAACAACGGCCTCGCCGTATTCCAGGCTGTCGATGCGCGTACGCGAAACAACGACCGGGACGCCGACCGACATGAATTCCATAATCTTGGTGCTGGCGGCTTCGTTGCCAAAGCCGGTGCTGACGCGCTTGGGCACGACGGCAAGGTCAGCCTGAGCCATGCGGTTGCCAATCTCTTTCACGGGCAAAAATCCGAAGAACTCCAGTCGGCCGCCAAGGCCCAGTTCGTCGCGCAGCGCGCGCAGCTCACGCAGGGCAGGGCCTTCGCCGTAGATGTGGAAGTTCAGCTCCGGCATCTCCGGAGCCAGACGCGCAAAGGCTCGGATCGCAATGTCGAGTCCCTGATGCGAGTTGAGCGAGCCGGGATACATCAGCAGAAAGCCGGAGCGCGTCGCCCGCTGCTGGCGCGTGGCGAAGAAGCCTGGGTCAGGATAGTTGCGAATGGTAGTGACTTTGTCCGGCGTGACGGCGCGGCCGATGAGCCGCTCGCGCCACAGATCGTTGGCGATGATGACGTGATCGGCCAGCGCGGTGGAGAGCCGCTCGCACAGCTTAAGCATGCGCACGGTAACTGAATCCGCGGGCAGCCTGAATTTGCTGGCGTAGAACTCAGGCAGTATGTCGTGAATGTCGAGGACGACTTTTTTGCCGAACATCTTTGGCAGCAGTGTGGCGAAGACCAGAAAGTCCGGCACGTTGTGCACGTGAATCACGTCGTAGCGGCGGATGTTTGACGGGCGCGAGAAGAACAGGAATGCGCGCAGTAGAAAGACGAGAATACGGCGCAGGTAGCCGAACTTGCCGCGCTCGTTGACCGAGCGCTTTTGCACATGGAAGACGCGCACGCCGTCGTGCACCTCGAACGCAGGAGCGCCATCGCGGCGCAGCGAGACCACATCCACCGAGTCTCCGCGTTCAATCAGTGCCGAAGTGTACTGCAGAATTCGCGTATCGCTCTCGTAGAACGAGTACGTGAGCATGCAGACGTTCACTGCTTGTCTCCTGCGGGCTTAGCGCCGTCAATGTAACGAAGAATGCGCGCTGGGTTGCCGGCCACAATGGCTCCAGCGGGCACATCGCGCGTAACCACGCTGCCCGCGCCCACGATTGCCTTTTCACCCACTGTGACGTTGGCCAGAATGGTTGCGCCGGAGCCGACCGATGCTCCGCGGCAGATACGCGTGGGCTCCACCTTCCAGTCAGCTTCAGTTTGCGGCTTGCCGGTATCGTTGGTGGCACGCGGATAGGTGTCGTTAATGAAGGCGACGTTGTGACCGATGAAGACATCGTCTTCGATGGTCACGCCCTCGCAGACGAAGGTGTGGCTGGAGATTTTGCAGTTGCTTCCCACGCTCACGTTCTTCTGAATCTCAACGAACGCGCCGATGCCGGTGTTGTCGCCGATCGTGCATCCGTAGAGGTTGATGAACTTGGAGAGCCGGACGCCTTCGCCGAGCTTCACATCAGGCGCGATGGAGAGAAACTCGTTCACAGCTGAACAATCTTTCCGCGATTCTTCATCGACTCGTTGGCAGCCTCAAGCAGCTTGACCACGCGATAACCCGCAACGCCATCGTTAATAGGTCTCGCGCCGTTCTGGATGCATTCAGCGAAGTAGACGACCTCATTGCGCAAGGCTTCGGTCTGGTCAACGCGCGGCGCCCACATGTCGCCGGAGCGGTAGCTGACCAGCAGGTCGTACTCGCCGGCCTTGTTGGTAATCTCCACGCCCTTGTCGTAGACACGAATCTTCTCGTCGGCTTCCAGATCGTTCCACACCAGCATCTTCTTTTCGCCGCCCAGCAGAGTGGTGCGGACTTTCACCGGCGAAAGCCAGTTAACGCTGACGTGCGCAATCAGCTTGTCGGTGTAGAAGATTGTCATGTAGGCCATGTCTTCATGACCGTTCAGGTGGCTCTGTCCCGTTGCGACCACAGCCTCGGGGTCTTTCTTGATCAGATAGTCCATGATGGCCAGATCGTGCGGAGCCAGATCCCAAATCACATTCACATCGTGCTGGAAGAGTCCCAGGTTGACGCGGGTCGAGTCGTAGTAATAGAGCTGGCCGAGCGTGCCATCGTCCACAAGCTGAGCCATCTTCTTCACCGCTCCGGTGAAGAGGAAGGTGTGGTCGACCATGATGGTGAGGCCCTTCCTCTCGGCGATCTCAATCAGATCGCGGGCCTGCTCGGAGTTCATGGTGAAGGGCTTTTCAACCCAGATGTGTTTGCCGTTTTCCAACGCCTGTTTGGCAAAGTCGTAGTGCGTCCACACCGGGGTGACAATCGCAACCGCATCGATGACGGTCGACTTCATCACTTCGTCAGGATCGGTGGTGATGGCAATGCCGGGGAACTCAGTTGCGGCCTTGCGCAACGCGTCGGGGCGCGAGTCGCAAACGGTATGAAGGGTCGTTTTGCCTGAGGAATAGAAGTTCCGGGCCACACGGGGACCCCAGTACCCGTAGCCAACCACTGCAACGTTGATCATTGTCTTTCTCCGGGGGAGTTGTGGAGCAATCAGCAGGCGTCTTTGTCGCTGATCATGGCCAAAGGAGTCTTGGCCAGAATCTGCAAGTCGAGCCATGCCGATTGCTGTGCGGCGTAACGAAGGTCCAGGCGCACCATTTCGTCAAAGCGGGTACGGCTGCGGCCATTTACCTGCCACAGTCCCGTGATGCCGGGACGTGCGACAAGCACACGGCGAAGATGCCACGGGTTGTAGGCCTGCAGCTCGTATTGGATGGGCGGACGGGGGCCGACGAGCGACATTTCGCCGCGCAGCACATTGATAAACTGCGGCAGCTCGTCGAGGCTGGTCTTGCGCAGGAAGCGGCCCACCGGAGTGATGCGCGGGTCGTGCTTCATCTTGAACAGACCATCGTTATCGTTGGCGTCAGCCTTGCCGGCGATGAACTTCTTGACGAACTCCTCGTGCGACGTCGATTTCGACTGCGTATACATCGACCGGAACTTGAGGAAGGTGAAAGGCACGCCGTACTGGCCGATGCGCTGCTGGCGGAAGAAGACCGGTCCCTTGGACGTGAACTTCACGATGAGCGCGATGGCCACGAAGATGGGCGTCAGAGCCACAAGCGCAGCCAGGCTTCCCGCTACATCGATACCACGCTTGATGATGCGTGAGGCGCGGCCCTGTTCGCCGCGGCCGGGAGCATCGGGATGCAGCTTGGCATCGGGTGCAAAGTCGGGATCGTCGAAGTTCCATTCTTCCGGAAATACATGGAACGAGATGGGCAGGCGATCAGTGGCGAAGACCGGCAGCGCGGCGGCCAGGCCCTCGCGGACGCGGGTTTCGACCATACGCATGGCATCGTGTACGTCCCCCTCGCCGAACTCGGTGAGCAGGATGCCGGCAATGCTGTTGTTCTCGTACCAGCCGACGATGTCGGTGCGGCGCGTTACGTTGAGCAGAAGGGAAGTAAAGGTGCGCAGGACCGTAAAGTCGCGGCTGACGGTGAGAGCCTGACGGGCATCAATCAACATCAACGCGAATTTGCGGCCTGAGCGCTCGGCGCGTGTGCGCTCGTGGCAAAGGCTGGTGAGGAATGCAGCTTCGCCCATGAACTCCCGGCCCCACTCGGGTGTCGACCGCGGCGGATCCACCTTGGCGCGATTCTTCGACTCGAGGACTGCGGCTTTCATGCGAACAACCTCCATATCCGTTGCAGCTGGGGTTCCACCGAGGAACCGTGGCAAATTCGTTCAAGCCCTGGCTTGCGCCGCTGAGCTTTAGCATCTGTTGTGCGCCGGCGGCTGCTGAGCAACAAGCCGGAGCACATTTCAAACAACCGGGAAGACCTGCTCTTTACGGCCGGCAGGCTCTTCTCCCGGACTGCATCAACGTCTTTGCGAGATGGCAGTCCACTGGTAATAAATCCCAACCGCGACGCGGTTGCGGTCGAACTCCGCGTTAATCGGCGCCGAATTCGAGTTGGTTTGATGAATGAAGTCGTAGCGGGCCTGGGCACGCAGACTCTGTGTGAAAAGGTGTTCAACACCCACACTGGCCGTCTGTGCGTTCAGGTTCAGACTGTTGCTTTGTCCGGCGAAGGCTTCGTTCTTTGCGGCCAGGAAGTTGATGGTTGCATCCCAGCGACCGGGCAAGGGAAGCTGCTGACGGACCGCGGCGTTGACCGAAGTGCTGACCACAAAGCTGAAGTATCCGCCGCCGTCGGTGACCAGACGCTGCGGAACGATGTACCACGAGGTGCGGTTGCGCTGTCCGGCAATGCTGCCGCCAGCTGCCCATAGCACCTGATTCTTGTAGGTCCTGGCTGTGCTTGGCGTAACCGGTGCAATCGTCTGGTTGGCGAATTCCACGCCGCCGAAGGCCGTAATCTGCATGGTCGCGCTTGGACGCCATCCCATCGAGGGCAGGAAGCCGTGGATGTCGAGACGCTCGGGGCTGCCCACGGGCAAAGCGCCGGAGAAGTCCAGGCGCGAGAACAGGTAAAGCGCGCCGATTGCCGTGTGCTCAGAGGGAAGCCATGTGTACTCGGCGCCGGTGTTTGGACCGCGCGTGTTGATCAGGTTGTTGCCGCCGGTAATGATCTGCGTGAAGTCGCGGTTCTCGTAGCTGCCATAAATGAAGGCCGAGTTGCGGCCGTTGGGCTGCCACACCAGATCGACGCGTGCATTGTTACCCTGTTCGGCAGCCAGCGGTACGAAGATCGACGGGTTAAGACCTGAGGGCGAACCGGAGCCAGAGTTGACGCTGCTGCCCGAAGGGCTGGTCAGGTCGTCGAAGTTATCGCGGATGCGCAGCGACCAGCGCTGATTGAGTTTGGCATTGATGTCGGCCACCATATGCTGGTTGAGCCGGTTGTACTGCGAAAACTCGTTGTAGAACTCGTAGAACGGTACGTACTCAATCGACGTTGTCCAGCGCGGCCCCAGGTGCGAAATCTTCACCTGTGCGTTGATGTCGTTCACCTCGTCGGACTTCTTCGATGAACCGGCAAGGGCCACGACGTTGTCGTCGTAAGAGAACTGGTAGCCGGTGGCGAAGACGAACTGATTGGTGGGAACGGCCTGGCCGAAGTAATCAAGCGTCGGCGAATCGCCGTTTCCGTATGCGGTGGCCGTAGGGGGAGTGACTGCCGTGGGGCTCACCACCTGTGCGCGCACCAACACCGGTGCGAGCAGGAGAAGCGAGGCGGTAATGATCAGAACTTTCTTCATGTCGGGTCTCACTACGGTACGACGATGGTGTCTCCGGGCAGCAGCAGCACATTCTGCTCAAGCCCCTGGCCCTTGATGACCTTCTTGTAGTTGAAGGGCAGCATGCTGGTAGTGCCGTCTGACAAACGGCGCAGGACGTAAATCTTGGTTGTCTTGGCGAACTCCAGGAAGCCGCCCGCCTGAGCCACTCCGTCCAGCACCGTGGTCGGGCGGATGAGCACAAACTCACCGGGCTTGACCACCTTGCCCACTACATTGAACGAACGGCTCTTGATCTCCTGCACAATCACGTTCACCTGCGGGTGACTGATAAAGCTGGAAAGCTTATCGGTAATCTCGGCCTGCAACTGGGCAGCGGTGCGCCCGCCAGCCTGCAGCTCGCCCACCAGCGGCAGAGAGATGCGGCCGTCGGGGCGTACCAGCACGGTGCGGGTCAGCTCGGTTTCCTTCCACACGTTGATGGCCAGCAGATCGCCAGCGCCAATCACGTAGGCCTGCGTCTGGTTCGTCTTGGCCTGCGCGTCGCTCTGTGCGGGCTGCTGCGCATCGCTCTGTGCCAGCGCGGCTGTGCAGGTCACCATCATCAGAACTACGGCCAGCATTTTGAACGTGCGCATTGTGAACCGGTACATCATTGCTTTTGCTTCCCTCCGCGTCCTAGGTTGTTGTTCAACCCGGCGCCGTGCCAATCCAACCGTCAAACCGCCGTAGCGGAACCTGAAACAGCGTTCGCGCTCCATGCCGGAACCAGAACGTTGCCTGTGCCGTGGACAACGGCGGGCTTCTGCGTCTCCACCGGCTCAACATCGAATGCGTTAATCTCTACCGCGGCCGACTGCGCCAGCATGGCCACTGAAAGAATCAGACGGCAGCTGCTCTTACGGCGCACCATGATTCCTTCCACGCCCTGTAGCGCTCCACGAATCACCCGCACGCGATCGCCGCACGCAATATGCGGGTGCGGCTCAACCGGCAGGGAACCATCAATGGCCAGTCGCAGCGCGTCGATTTCCTCGTCGGGAACCTCGGCGAAGCGCGAACCATTCGAAACAATCATCAACGTGCCCGGCGTGGTCACCATCTGCAGCCGGCGCTCGGCATCGCCGCGCACAAAAACATACGAAGGGAACAGCGGCATCGACAGCGTCCGGGTGCGGTCTTTCCAGCGGCGGGTGGATTCATACAGGGGCAGGAAGACATCGAAGCCCTTGTTCTGCAGCATGGAGGCAACTGTCTTCTCGTGCTGGTGGCGGGTATAGAGAGCCCACCAGCCAGCGCCGTTACAGCAGCCAGTTGCATGACTCTCATTTGGAAGTTGATTGTTCAACTCTTCCCCCGTCCCCTGAATCTTGCGGCGCGGCTTACAGGCCGCGCATAGCTTCGCCCTGTGAATTACAGAATGAATCTGTAATCCTGCCCTGGTCCGACTGTCATCCGGACCTCATGTTTCGCACTCGCAGCCCGCTTTGCAATCTTGCCTGCGCCGCTCGGCGAATGCGTTCCCGCAAGAGCCTCACTCATCTTCGTTCTTCGCTCCTGCAACCCATCAACTCTTTGGTGCAATTACCGTTACTTTCGCGTCATCACAGCCGTTGCAGCCGCGGATGCGTGATCTTGGCGGCCATCATCGCCGTGCCCGATTCACCGGGGCACACCGACGACCGCACCACGATTCCGTGACTGACGACTTTGGCGCCCGCTTCTCCGGTGCGCTGTTTGCCAGGCAAAACAAAACTCACTTCGATGGGGGTGTTGGGCTTGACGAAGTGCTCGCCGCGAAACAACATTCCGGACACGCTAATGTTCTCCGCGATTCCCTCGCGCCAGATCTTCTCTCCGCGAATGCGATAGCGCATTGCGCCGCGAATAGGGAACCGCTGTGCCCGCGTGGCCGAATTCTGTGTTACCTCGCCCAAACCAGACCCTCCTCAGGACTTCAGTACTGCAGTACGGCTAACCAGCTTGTTGATTCTTCCGGCCGTTGAGAGCAAAAGGGTTGATGTAACCAAACCCCAGCGAAGATAAGCCTCCGGCCTCCGAGTTCAAGCTACGTCACCCCCCAAGTGGTCGCAATGGCCAAAAGGTGCCATTTGAGACCAAAATTGGGGGGCAGAAGCTGGCACTTACCGGTGCTAAAAATCAGTCACCTTCGATGTGTCCGGCAGTGCGAACAGCGCCCGTTACCAGCGCAAAATGCACGACAATCTGCCCTGGTTTTCCACCGCGAGACATTCGCATCTCACGTAATATGAATGAGATAGTAGGGAGGTAGGTCGACGCATTTCTGGCTAGCTCGCCCGGCAAGTTCATCCGTGGAAGGCACTTGCTGTGGAAAAGCAACTTTGTTTGCCTGTCGAAAACTGGAGCAAATATGTCCAGATTTCCACACGAGCTGGGGTTTCATGGGGGTGCTTTCTTAGTTAACCCCGGTCCCGATCTTGGTCATTCTGCGATAATTATTACTTTTGGTTACTAAAGATAGTTACA
>DASVLI010000211.1:0-27659 GCA_036384955.1 Occallatibacter sp. | reverse complement strand
TGTTGTAACACGGACATGCGACTTCATGCTATATAAGTTGCATTGTGGCCTTCGTGTAGCCGTCCTAATTTTGGATGGAGAGCGGCCATGATCCGCTGGGATTTATGTATTCGCCCGGAGCTGGTCGGAACCGGGTAAGGGCATGAGTTCGGGATTGGCGGAATGTAGTGATTTCCCCGTTTCGTGACAACTTGGAAAGGCGTTAGGAATGAAGCACTTTTTCCAGTCGATGGTATCCAAATCCCACACCTGGATCTCCCGGTCCGGCCTTCGTAGCCAGCGTGGCACCGAAGGCGGGGCGCTGGTTGAGATCGCGGTGACACTGCCGCTGATTCTGTTGCTGATGACGGGCGTTTTTTCGTTTTCTGTCGCACTGTATCAGAAGTTCGCACTGACCGAAGCGGTCAGCGCCGGCGGCAGAGCCATTGCGGTGGGCATTGACGACTCTGACCCCTGCCAGACGGCAGTCGCAGCAATGCAGGCAGCCGCACCGCTTTTGACCCCAAGCTCGATGAGCATCACGATTACGATCAAACAGCAAACAGTCGCAACAGCCACCCAGGTCACAACCGGGACCTGCCCGTCGACCGGCTTTTCGCCGTCGCTCGGTACTGGGGACCAGGCAACGGTGTTTGCAAGTTACCCCTGCACTCTGGGTGTCTACGGCGTGAACTTCGGTTCGTGCCAACTCAACAGCCAAATTACGGAGACCATGCAATGAAACAGCGCTCTTTCACCCGTCTGCTTCGCATTGTGAGGCGTGAAGAAGGTCAGGCTTTGCCGTGGATGGTGTTCCTGATGGTTCTGTTTCTGGGCATGGCAGGTCTGACGCTCGACCTGGGACGTGCGTACGTCTGCTATCGCGAGCTGCAGGCCTCTGCCGATGCGGCCGCCCTGGCCGGAGCCAACGAGCTTGGCAACCCAGACTCGACAGTCGCTTCGGTCAAGGCCGCAGCGATGGCGTACAGCTCTGCGAGCGGCAGTCTGAACGCCAATGGCAACTTCTCGAGCATTACTGTCACTCCAACGCCTACTTGTTTTGCATCGCTGAACGCCAAGGGGCTTCTCTGCGCTGCGACAGCCACGGGCAACAACGGACTGACCGTGGTGGAGAGCGGAACGCTTCCGACGTATCTTATCCAGGCGTTGCAGGCGTTCGGCTTGAATCCCTCCAACGGACTGACACTGAACGCGCAGTCGAGTGCAACGGTTGTGGGTGGGCCAAATGATCAATACAACATCGCGCTGGTGATTGATACGACGGCCTCCATGGGCGGCAGTGACGGCGGCACCAACTGCAGCGGAAGCAAGATTTCCTGCGCCTTGGGCGGCGTGCAGACGCTGTTGCAGTATTTGACGCCGTGCACGGTTGATACGGGCGGCAACTCGAAGGCTAAATGCACGGCATTCGACACAGTGAGCATGTTCACCTTCCCGAACGTCACGGCAAGCACTGCATCCAAGGACACGACCTGCCCGACGAGCAATCCGACCATTCAGAACTATTATGCGCCGGTACCGGGTTCTACCTGGTCGGCGCCGACAGGGAGCAGCGCGACCTACCAGATCACTACGTTTTTGAATGACTGGAGCTCGACGAATTCCTGGAATGCTCCGCTGAGCACTTCATCGACGCTTTCCATCGCGGCTGGCGCCTCGGGCAGTAGCAAATGCGGCGGCTTGCAGACCCCTGGCGGTGTCTCCACGTACTATGCGGGCGCCATCTATGCGGCACAGGCATCATTGATGGCCCAGCAGGCGCTCAACCCCACTACCAAGAACGCCATCATCCTACTCAGCGACGGCGACGCGCAGAGTACGGACATTACCATCCCGAAGACTACTTATAAGGCTGGTTCCACCGTAACGGCTACAGACGGAACGACCATGAATTTCAATGTCACCTATCCGGCGACCACCAACGAGTGCCAACAGGCTATTGACGCTGCCAGCAACGCGAAGGCGCAGGGAACGCGCATGATCGTGATCGGTTACGGTGCATCCACATCCGGCTGCTCAAAGGACACCAGCGGACCGCTCAAGGGCATCAGCCCTTGCACCACGCTTAAAACGATGGCCAGCAGCGCCTCCGATTTCTATTCGGACAAGACTGGATCCTGCCCGGGTAAATCCAGCACAACGCTGAACGGAATTTTCAAGGCCATTACGTATAGCTTTACAACGTCGCGCCTGGTGCCGAACACGACCACCTAGACGCCAACCAGATTGAAAGACACAAAAGGACCGTGCCTTCGGGCACGGTCCTTTTATTTGTGCAGATGCCGGGGAGATGAGGAGCAGGTGTGCGGCTCTTAACCCATGAAGCCGAGGTAGGGGTTGGAGCCGAAGTTGCCGAAGTTGGGGAAGACCTGACGGACCTGGCCATCGGAGAGTCCGAACCAGCGGGCCAGCGTGCCGGCGTACTGGTCAACCGCGGTGGTGGGAATGAGGCGGCCTGCGCCCACATCGTTGGCCTGGTTGGATCCGATGACCGGGTACTGGCCGTACATGTCTCCGCCCTGGACTGCGCCGCCGACAACAAAGTGGTGGCTGCCCCAACCGTGGTCGGTGCCGTCGCTGTTGGAGGTGAGGGTGCGGCCGAAGTCGGAGGCGGTGAAGGCCGTGACCTTGTCGCCAAGGCCGAAGGTGACCATCTGGGTGTCAAAGTACTCGAGCGCCTGACCGAGCTGCGAGAGCAGGCGTGCATGCGCCGGAGCCTGGCCGTCGTGGGTATCGAAGCTGCCCAACTGCACGTAGAAGATTTGCCGGTTGACGCCAAGGCTGGCGCGACCACCGATGATGCGGGCGACGGTCTGCATGGAGACGGCCAGCGGGTTGTTGGCCAGCTGATTGGTGACGGGGTCGAGGTACTGAGGCGGGTCAGGCACGCCGGTGGCGCCAGCCGGCAGCATGGAGCTGGCCAGCAGCGCCTGCGCTTGCTGCGAACGGTTGACGACTGCCTCGTACTCCTTGGCGAAGAGATTGGTTTCGTCGGCGGTGAGGATGGAATTGAGCGCGTCCGTGCCGGACTGATAGCCGAAGAGCGGCTGCGCTGTGCCATAGATGGGAATGGGGCCGGCGGAGGTGACATTGAGCTGATAGGAGGCCTGCCCGGCGAGGAAGAGCGCGATGCCGGCGGTAGAGATGCAGGTGAACATGGCGTTCGAGTTCACGTTCATGCTCTCGATGACGTCGGCCATGGAGCCGCCCCAGCCCACGTGCTCCGCGCTGCCGCCGTTGGAAGCGATGGCCTGCCATGCGGCGGTCTGGTCAAAGTGCGAGAAGAGCGAAGCCGGCAACGGCACCGACTGCGCCTGCACCTGCGTCTTGGTGGCCGGAGCAATGAGCGTGCCGACGTTGGACATAACGGCCGCCCGGCCTGAGTTAAAGAGGTTCTGCATGCTTTGCAGAGCCGGGTTGAGAGCAAAGGTGCGGCCGGTTTGCGGCGTGCGCAGCGTGATGGGCAGCAGATCGGCAAGCGGATAGGCCAGGCCGGGCGCGCCGGAGCGGGCCGCTGCAAATGCCGCGTAGGAATCCGAGTCGGTTGCGACAACAGTGCCGTGGCCGTCGTTGCCGCCCTGCAGATAGACGCAGACCAGGGCGCGGTAGTCGCCGATGCCGCTGCTCTGCGCCATCGCGGCCATGGAATTGAGCTCGATGAGGAAGGGGCTGGCGTACATGCCCGCCATCGAGGCCAGCGAGGCCGTTCTAAGAAATTGCCGCCGTGAATGGTCGTACTTCTTCATGGTTTCTCCCTAGTACTGCGCGCAGAACGATGGTGCTGCCATGGTGAGATAGATTGCTGTTTTGACGCGAGCCGCAAGCGCTGCGTTGATGGCGCTTTGGCCGCTGGTGGGGATGGGAATGGCGCTGACCGCATTCAGAATCTGGCTGCGCAGCGTGCCGTCCATCTCACCGGCCATCATCAGCAGGTTGACTCGATCGACGAGTTGGTCGGGCGTGGCGGCCAAGCCAAGCTCAGTGCCATAGTTGGCGAAGATGTCAGTGCCATTGTCGGAGTCGGCGCCGATGGAGCCTTGCATGAAGTTGAGGTAGCCGACAACCGTGGAGACGTTGGTGATCTGCATCTCCGGCGCGCCCAGACCAGCGGTTTCAATACTGGTGTTGGGCGGAACATAGCCTGGCGCGAACCAGTTGAAAACCGTGGGCGAGCGGAGCGTCATTTGACCAAGGCCCCAGATCGGATCCTCCAGGCTGCCCATGTAGTAGCCGCCGGTACGCGACTGCGCGGTGAAGGCGCGTGCCCACTTGGCGTAGCGCAGCAGCGGCTCGCGGACCTTGCCATATTGCGGATTGCTGAAGTCGCCGGCCGAGTCGCGCGCTTCCGGATCGAGCAGAATCGCGGTGAAGACGGCCTTCAGATCGCCGCGAACGCCACTGCCGTTGTCCTTGAAGACATTGGCAACACGCGCGACGTAGTCGGGGCTGGGATTGCTGGTCACCAGGCGCTGAATCATCTGCCGGGAAAAGAACGCGGGCAGATTGGGATGATTGAAGAGCGTGTCGAGCGCTGTCTTCATGTCGCCCACGGTGTCGGGGCTGGCGGATGGCGCGATGGTGACGCCGAGGAAGTCCTTCTGCAGCGTGGAGTGATGCCCGTCGAAGGCCTGCATGGGGAGCAGATCTTCGCCGAAGCCTGTGCCGACATAGATGCAGCAGCTGGACCAGGCAGTATCGGAGTTGTTGCCGGGAATGTTCCAGCTCCAGCCGGTGAAGACCTTGGCCAGGCCGGTGACATCGACATTGGAATAGGTTGGGATCGGCTTGCCGGTGCCGTCCAGCTTTTGCGTGCCATCGTCATTCAGCTGATAGAGGCCGATGGTGAATAGCTGCATGACTTCGCGGGCGTAGTTTTCGTCCGGGTCGGTATTGGCGTTGCCCTTATCGTTGCCCTGCATGGCGAGCCACTGGCCCATGGCCGGGCTTAACGTGATGTCTTCGAGCAGTTGGCGGAAGTTGCCGAATGCATCGGCGCCGAGCATGTCGTAGTACTGCGCGGTCGCGCGTGGCATGTTCTGCAAGCCGGTGGATGTCATGGAGACCACGAACATCTGGTGCATCGAGTAAGCAACGCGCTGACGCAGCTGGTCGTTGGCGGTAAGGCTGTTCTGCCAGAACTGGTTTTCGACGAATTCCTGCGCGTTGCTGTTCTGCATGAACAGGGCCGCGTTGCAGGTGGCATCCCCGGAGGCGCAGGGCGGATTGTTGAAGATGATGCCCTGCTCAACCTGCGGCTCCATCAGCGTTTGCTGTGCACCGAACTGTTCGTTGAGCCAGGCCTGGTAGCCGATGAGCGAGAGGTGGCGAATGGAATCGTCCGTTGCGCCGAAGGAAGCCTGATCGAGGAAGCGCGAGGCGTCTTCGGGGCTGACAGGCGGAACTGGAACAGTTCCCTGCACCGTTGCGACGAGCGCCGAGGACAGGGCCGGGCCGGGATTGGGATTGAGTACCTGCACGTCCAGATCGCCGGACTGCGTGGGGTTGAGCGTGGCGGTAAGCTGGGTGCCGCTGTCGAAGGTGGTGGGCACGCCTGAACCGTTGACCATGACCTGGGCGCCGGTGATGAAGTCACTGCCGGTTAATGTGACGGTAACTGGACCAGTGGGGAAAGTGAGTGGCGTGCCCGACATCAGAATCGGAATAGGGTTGAGCACCGCGATGTTACGGGTGATGGAGACGGAGGGGTTGTCGACGCTGATAACCGTCATTTGCACGGCATTGCTGGGTGTGGGGACAACCGCAGGGGCTGTATAAGTGATGGATCCGTCGGAGTTAGAGACGACGGTTCCTACAGTCGAGTTACCACCCTGAATGCCGTTGATAAAGAGCGTGACACCGGTGTTGGCGGTACCGTCGACTGTGAGTCCGAAGCTGATGGAGTTACGCACGCGCACGTCTGTGCCGGTGTAGGGATTGAGCTTGAGTGCGACTTCGCCGGGTCCGACGAGAATGGCGAGCGATCTGGAGTTCGAAGCGCCGGGGTCAGGGTTGGCAACGAGGATGGGGAAAGTGCCGGGCGCTGGCGCTGCGAGGACGGCGACCAACTTGGTGGGCGAGACGTATGTAGTGGAAATCGGCGCGCCATTCCACATGATTTGCGAATTGAAGATAAACCCTGAACCGGCGAGGGTGACCGTCACCGTGCCTTCGGCAAAGCTGGATGGAGTTGCCGTGTCGAGGACGGGGATGGGATTGAGGACGTTGACTTTGACCTGGCCCTGCGGATAGTCGGGATGGTCGGTGGGCACCGCGGTAATGGTGACGGCGTTGGGCACAGGCACCGCGGAGGGCGCGGTGTAAAGGCCGTTGCCGTCGATGGCGCCAACCTCAGAGTTACCCCATGCCACACCATTGACATAGAAGGTTAGGGGGACCTTTGTAACTGCCTGGTAATTTGTCACCTGAAGCTGCTGATTGACACGCACCGAATCCTGCGCCACCGATATCTGGCTATAAAGAGAGGTATTTACCGAGGCAGGACTGCCGCATCCGTTAAGCCACAGAGCCGCAGGAAGCACACAGACGACGAGCGCCATCAAGCGCGCAAAGATGCGTACCGATTTCATCGACATAGAAATCCTCTAACTGAAGAAACAAGGCGCCAACACGGCAGAACAACAGCGATTGCAACGCGCGGTGCGCTCATCACAATCGGCGGATCGCCGGAAGGATTGGGTCACCCATACCGCGGACAAGGGCCAAGTCATGAGCGAGTGGCGGAGGAACCGGGCCTGGCCACCGCTCGTGGGGGAGTTGTGAGAATGCCATCATACCAACGGGTTATTACGCGTGGAAGAAAGATGCACACTGTGGGTACGTTACTTCAGTGATGCGCGCACCTTGGAGGCAGACGGCTCCAAATTGGGAAGGGGCTGAGCTCACGCCCAAAAATGCGGTTAGCTCACTGTTCACTTCCACTTACAGCGACACATATGTTAACTAAGAAGTCAACATACGTAGAAAGCCGGTTACCTGACGCCAGTTGGTGGCGCAACGGAAAAGATGAGGAGGACTGAGGTGGGCGTGCAATTTGTGGAAAACGGAGTGGTAGGCGAGGCGGGAATCGAACCCACAACCCCCGGCTTAGAAGGCCGGTGCTCTATCCAGTTGAGCTACTCGCCCGCGCTGCATCCATTGTAGCGTTCATGCGGTCTCTGCGGGAGTTGGAGAATTGAGGACCGCATCCGTGAAAGCATGGAGCGCGGCGGAAAGAGTGGCGTGCGCATCCTGCTCGGTGGCTCCGCAGGCAATGAGATACGCGGTAAATCCCAAAACGGCCTCGCTGGGTGCAACGTACGCCTGACGAATGACGAGGTCGGCGCGGCAGCAACGGAGTTCCACTGGCTGGAGCCGCTGGCATACTGCATCGCATGCCGCAGCAACGCGCGCAGGCAATTGCCACTGCTGGTCGCTGCGAGGCAGCAGGTCAATATAGCTGGCAACAGCACAGGAGATTTGCTCTTCTGTCGCGTCGAGATCGAAGCGGTCGAAGTTCACGGCTTCCAGACTCTCAATGGACCAAACGTCGCACTTCGAGGTCCATACCGGCGCAAGCGGCGCATTCAATCGGATTAGTACTTCGGCGAGAGCTGGAAGTTCTGCGGCCTCGGGAAGATCGCGAACGCGCTCCGTGGCGGAGCGCAGGTCGAGAAATCCCGCCCAGGCAGCGTCGATGACAGGCGCGTCTTCGCCGAGTTCAAATTCCCAGTCAGCCTGCATGAGGAACGCCCGCTGTCTCTGCCAGGTAGCGAATGACCGCGGCCTCGGCCCAGTGAATATCCTCGCCGCGATCACGTGAAAGATAAGCGCAATGGCCTCCGTGCGTGGTTTCAACCAGTGTGATGCTGGGATTGGCGAGAAGCGCCTTGCGCGTAGCGGTAGTCAGGCGAATGAAGGGGTCGTCGAGCGCGCGGATGATGAGCGTGGGCACGGAGATGCCATCGATGACGCGCGCGCTGGCGGCACGATAGTAGTAGTCGGCAGCGTCGTGGAAGCCGCAGTAGCGGGCGACGATTTTGTCGTCGAAGTCGCGCAGAGAGCGGACCGGGCCCACATTGAGGTCGTAGATGTGCGGATAGAGAGCGGCCTTGCGACGGAAGCGCGCCATGAGGCCGCGCAGAAAGCGCAGCTCATAAATGCGGTTGACGGGCTCATGCAGGGCATCGGAGCCGGCGGCAAGATCGATGGCTGGGCACACCGCAGCGACGGCCGCAAGCGGAGCGCGGCTGCCCCGCTCGCCAGCGAGTTTGAGCACCAAATTGCCGCCCATCGAATAGCCAATGAGCGCGATGCGGCAAAGGTTCTGCTCGGCGGCAAAGTGGTCAATGACAGCGCCAACATCGCCAGAGAGCGCGGAGTTGTAAAGAGTGGGGGTCAGATCTTCGGTATTGCCGCAGTTGCGCATGTTCATGCGGATGACGTTGAAGCCAGCGGCAAAGGCACGCGCGGCGAGGCCCTGAATATAGCGCGAGTCGGTGGAGCCTTCGAGACCATGCACCAACACCACGGTCAGCCTCTCGGAGCGGACCGCTTCGGGCTGCCAATCAACATGGCAGAGGACGCGACTGTTGTCACCGGGATCGACGAGCACGGTGACGACCAATGAGCGGAGTGGATACGGCGGACGCGGCAGAAAGTTGCCAACAATGGTTTGCAGATGGCCGTTCGAGAGCCCGCGGCGCGGCTGAAAGTTGGTGAGCCAAGCCGGCAGCGCGCCGTTTGCCAGTTGCGAATCCTGTTGCTGAGTGGTCAAAAGGGGCTCGTCAGTCGGTTGAGATGGGAGAGGTTGAAAGCGGCGGTGCACACGCGGTTGAACCGCATCCACACGCCCAGAATACAACACTGGCTAAATCCGCATTTTGGCTAAGCGCGCACGGAGATTCCTGCATGCACCGAGCGTCATCCATGCGGAGCTTTCGTGGCGCGATCTGCGCGGAAAGACGCACTGCGCAGCGTGCATATGATACAAATGAGACCGTTACCATAGGTAAGCACGCCATGCTCGATGCGACGAAAACAATCCTGGTTTTCGATGTCGGTGGAAGTCACGTTTCCGCAGCGGAGTGCGCATTGCCTGACTTGTCTCTCGGGCGCGTTGCAATCGGCTCTGTTGCTGGAGTCGACTCCGCGGAGGTATTTCTTCGGCTGCTGTTTTCGCTCGGGGCCGAAGCCGGCGCACATGCGTTGGATGGCGTCTCGCTGGCCTTCCCCGGTCCATTTGATTACACGCGCGGCGTGAGCCAGATGGAGCACAAGCATCCCTTCCTCAAAGGTGTGGACCTGCGTTCACCGCTGGCAAAGCATTTTGATGTGGCTGCCGACGATGTGACGTTTGTGAACGATGCCGCGGCGTACCTGATGGGAGAAGTCGGAGCCGGCGCAGCGCGGAACGTTGCACATGTGGTTGGACTGACACTCGGCACGGGTATTGGTTCTGCTTTTGCTGTAAATGAAGTTGTGGTGAGCGAAGGGCGCGGTGTTCCTCCCGGCGGCGAGATTTGGAATCTGCCCTATGAGGGCGGCATTGTGGAAGATGCGATTTCAACGCGCGCGATCCAGCAGAACTATCGCAAGCTGACCGGACGCACAGAGAGTGTGTCTCATCTGGCCACGTTGGCAGCTAGCGACCGGGCCGCGGAAGCAGTTTTTGTGCAGTTCGGCAGCGCGCTTGGCACGATGGTGCGCACTCTGCTGGCGGAGTTTGCTCCGGAGGCGGTGGTGCTGGGCGGTGGTATCTCGCGCTCGTCGCATCTTTTTTTGCCGGCAGCACGTGCCGCACTGAGCGGGATGACGGTTGAATTGCGGGTGGCCCAGCTGCAGGACAACGCGCCACTGGCTGGCGCCGGTGCGGCCTGGCAGGCCTGGCACCAGACGCACCCGGTGGCCTGAGCCGCAACAGAGCTGCTGTGAGCGAAAGAAGGAACTGCGAACCGATGAAAACAAGAGCCAACCCGCGCGCGCAGCACCGCAAGCCAACCATGAGCGACGTGGCCAAGCTGGCCGGCGTGGGCACCATGACGGTTTCACGTGTGCTGAGCGGGACGGCAAAGGTCTCTGAGACGACGGCGCAGCGGGTGCGGCTGGCGGTTGAGCATCTGCAATACCGGCCTAACGAACTGGCGCGCGCCTTTCGCGGCCAGCAGAGCCGGACCATCGGGCTGATTGTTCCTTATCTGTATGACTCATTCTTTGCGCAATGCGCGCACGCCATTGCGCGTGTGGTGAAGGAGCACGGCTACTCGATGATTTTGACCACCAGCGACGAGAGCCCGGAGGCGGAATTCGAGGCAGCCGAGAAGATGCTGGAGCGGCACGTTGATGGCATTGTGCTAATACCGGCGAGCGAGCACGAGGGCCAGTCGCGGCTGACGCGCGAATTTTTTGGCAGGACGCCGGTGGTGGCGTTCGACCGGCCGATGCAGGACGCAAGCCTGGACGTGGTGCTGGTACAGAATACGGCTGGCGCGCGGCGCATGGTGGAGCACCTGATAGAGCATGGACGCCAGAACATCGCCTTCATGGGCCTGAGCCGGTCGCTCTACACCATCAATGCACGCTTTCTAGGCTACCGGCAGGCGATTCGCGAGGCAGGCTTGCAGGAGGACGCGTTCTTTGGATGCACGTCGCTTGAGGCCACCCAGCAGGCACTGCTAGAGCGACTGAATGGGCCGAATCCCCCGGCGGCAATCTTTACCTCAAACAATCTGGCGACGCGGTTTGTGTTTGCCGCGCTGAACAATCTTGGAGTGAAGGTTCCAGCGGAGCTTGCACTGGCCGGATTCGACGATTTCGATCTGGCCGAGATGACTTCGCCAACGCTGACGGTAGTGCGGCAGCCCGCGCAGGAGATGGGGCGGGTGGCCATCAATCTGCTGTTTGAGCGGATTCAACGCAGCGAAGTAACGCAGACGGGCAATCGCACCGTGCTGCCGGTTGAGCTGGTGTTGCGCCGCTCCTGCGGCTGCAAGCATCGCACGCCGGTGGTTGTTCGCTAGCGCAGTTTTCATCACTGTCCAGCCCCTTGTAAGCGCTGTAAGATGGCGTGGAACAAGTGAGGCATCATGACTCTGCATTGGCTGAAGACGACAACCCTGTTTTTGGCTGTGGCGGCTCCAGCCGCATTCGCGCAGCAGCCTGGTTCTTGCGCGGATCTGGCGCACTTTACCTACGCGGACGTGGAGATTACCAAAGCCGTGGCGGCGCCCGAGGGAACAACTTTCCCCAACCCTTATGCGCCGGGCGGAAAGTCGGATCCGCTGCCAGCAATGTGTCAGGTGGAAGGCATTATGCACCGGCGCACGGGCGTGGGCGGCGAAGAGTTCGGTATCCGTTTTGCGCTGGCGATGCCAGACAAATGGAATGGCGATTTTTTGATGCAGGGTGGCGGGGGCGGCAATGGTGTGGTTCTGCCGCCGGCCGGCGGCGTGGCCGCGGGCGCCGCGCCAGCACTGCTGCGCGGCTTTGCGGTGGTGAGCAACGACACGGGCCACAAGAGTCATGGCGGTGCGTTCGATTTCGGCTTCATGAAGGACCAGGAAGCCTATCTTGATTTTGCCTACAGAGCGAACGCGCAGGTTGCGGTGCTGGCCAAGGCCATCATTGCCGAGCACTACGGCAAGGCAACAGCGCACTCTTACTTTGCCGGCTGCTCAACGGGCGGGCGCGAAGCGATGATTCTCTCGCAGCGGTTTCCGGAGATCTTCGACGGCATCATTTCAGGCGATCCGGCGATGCGGACCGGGCTATCCAATCTCGCGATTGGGCAATGGATTCCAGTGACGCTGAACCAGATTGCGCCGAAGGATGCGACGGGCAAACCGATTTTGACACAGGCGATTACCGACATCGATCGCAAGTTGATTGGCGATGCGCTGCTGAAGCGGTGCGATGCGAAGGACGGCGTGGCCGATGGAATGATCTTCAATCCGATGGCGTGCGATTTCGATCCCGAGCAGCTTGCGTGCAATGGAACGAATGCAGGCGCGTGCCTGGCGCCGGAGAAGGCGGCGGCCATCAAGAAGGCGATGGCGGGGCCGAAGACCGCGACCGGGATTCAGGTTTACGCGGCTTTTCCCTATGACACGGGCATCACTACGACCAAACCCTTCCCTGGCCTGCTTTCTCCTGGGCCGGGGATTTTTGGGCCCGCGCCGACGGCTATGACGATCGACGTGGACGCTCTGGCGTGGAAGAACGTATCCCCGCTGGTCGATTCGATGTCGACGAATTTGACGACTTTCTCGCAGCACGGGGGCAAGCTGATCTTCTATCACGGCGACAGCGACGCATGGTTTTCGCCGCTGGACACGTTTGGCTACTACAAGGAGATGGCCGAGGCCAACGGCGGCGAGGCAAAGGTGAGCGAATGGAGCCAGTTCTACTTTGTGCCGGGCATGGCGCACTGCGGTGGGGGACCTTCACTGGACCAGTTCGACCTGCTGACACCGCTGGTGGAGTGGGTGGAGAAGGGTGTTGCGCCAAAATCAGTGGTGGCGACGGGCAAGGCGTTTCCGGGCCGCAGCCGGCCGTTGTGCCCTTACCCGCTGCACGCCGAGTACAAGGGATCGGGCGACATCGAGGACGCGAAGAACTTCGAGTGCCGTTGATGGTTTGACACACGGGCAGCAGAGAACGACATAAGTTATTGAAAATGCAAGTGCCGGACGGGGCAACCCGTCCGGCGCTTTTGTGTTTGCGGCACTGATTCCCAGGGCACAGGACGGGTGGAGTCGGGTCGTGATGGCGGTCACTGAGGCGAATTTTTGGACGACCTTATACTCGGTATGTGGTTATCGATAAAACATTATCGGTTTGATTTGAGGTCTGCGACAGATCTAACCGCGGAACCGCCCATACACGCAGAGCGAACATATCGATTCATTAATCCCTGGCATTGGCGACGGAAACCAGGCGCCAACCGCCAGAGAAGGACTGGAGAGGATGACAACTTTCGAAGGGATTCTGGCTAAACAGGAAGAGAAAGCCGGCACGGTAACGACGGCGGCCGAATTGGAAGCACTGATTGCGCGGGTGAAGGCCGCGCAGGCAAAGTACGCGACCTTTACCCAAAAGCAGGTGGACCACATCTTCCGTTCGGCAGCTCTGGCCGCGGCCAACGCGCGCATTCCGCTGGCGCAGCTCGCGGTGAGCGAGACGGGCATGGGCGTGGTGGAGGACAAGGTCATCAAGAACCACTTTGCGTCCGAGTACATCTACAACAAGTACAAGGACACAAAGACCTGCGGCGTGCTGAGCGAAGACGACGAAGCGGGCACCATCACCATCGCAGAGCCGATGGGGATTATCTGCGGCATTATTCCCACGACGAATCCTACATCGACAGCCATCTTCAAGACGCTGTGCGCGCTGAAGACGCGCAACGGCATCATCATCAGCCCGCATCCCCGCGCCAAGAAGTGTACCTGCCTGGCGGCGCGGCTGGTTCTGGAAGCGGCAGTGGAAGCCGGCGCGCCGGAAGACATCATCGGCTGGGTGGATGAGCCGACGATTGATTTGACCAACCAGCTGATGAAGCATCCTGAGATCAAACTGATTCTGGCCACGGGTGGGCCTGGAATGGTGCGCGCTGCCTACTCTTCAGGCACGCCTGCCATTGGTGTGGGCGCAGGCAATGTGCCGGTGGTGATTGACGAATCTGCCGACCAGAAGCGCGCTATCGCCTCGATTCTGATGTCAAAGACTTTCGACAACGGCGTGGTCTGTGCCTCGGAGCAGGCAGTCATCGCGGTCGACGCAATCTACGATTCGATTCGCAGCCGCTTTGCGCGTCACGACGGCTATTTGCTGGAAGGCAAGGAATTGGATGCCGTGCGCAAGATCATTCTGATCAATGGATCGGTGAATGCAAAAATTGTGGGCCAGCCGGCGACGAAGATCGCCGAGCTTGCCGGCATCACGGTTCCCGCAACGACCAAGGTTCTGATTGGCGAAGTGAGCGATGCCACCGAGGCCGAGCCCTTCGCGCATGAGAAGCTGTCCACGATTCTGGCGCTCTATCGCGCCAAGGACTTCAAGGCTGCCGTTGCAACTGCGGCCGATCTGGTTGCACTGGGCGGCATTGGACACACCTCGGTGCTCTACACCGACCAGGACCGCAACAAGGACCGGGTAGCGTACTTCGGTGAGCAGATGAAGACCGCGCGCGTGCTTATCAACACGCCGTCTTCACACGGCGGCATCGGCGACCTGTACAACTTCAGCCTGTCTCCGAGCCTGACCCTGGGCTGCGGCAGCTGGGGCGGCAACTCCATCTCAGAGAACGTGGGACCGCAGCATCTGATCAACAAGAAGCTCGTGGCCAAGCGCGCAGAAAACATGCTGTGGCATCGGCTGCCGAGCCAGATCTTCTTCCGCCGCGGGTGCATTCCCGAAGCGCTGAAGGAGATTGCGGGCAAAAAGAAGGCGCTCATCGTCACCGATGGGTTCATCTTCCAGAGCGGCATGGCCGACGATCTGATTGAGCAGTTGAAGAAGCTCCACCTGGAAGTTGAGGTCTTCTATCAGGTGCAGGCTGACCCGAACCTGACCACGGTGCGCAAGTGCGTGGACGTGATGAATACCTTTCAGCCGGATGTAATCATCGCTCTCGGCGGCGGTTCGCCGATGGATGCGGCCAAGATTGCCTGGGTGATGTACGAGCACCCCGAAGTTGATTTCGAGGACCTGGCGCTGCGCTTCATGGACATTCGCAAGCGCATCTACAAGTTCCCGAAGATGGGCATCAAAGCCACGATGATCGCGATTCCGACCACGTCTGGTACAGGCTCTGAAGTGACGCCCTTTGCCGTGGTGACCGACGATGCAACGGGCAAGAAGTATCCCATTGCCGACTACGAGCTGACGCCGCACATGGCCATCATCGATCCGAATCTGGTGATGAACATGCCGAAGCCGCTGACCGCGTTTGGCGGCATTGATGCGGTGACGCACGCGCTGGAGGCGTATGTCTCCATCATGGCCAACGAGTTCAGCGATGGCCAGGCGTTGCAGGCGCTGAAGATGCTGAAGGAGTACCTGCCTTCGGCCTACAAGAACGGCGCTGGCGATCCGAAGGCGCGCGAGAAGGTGCACTACGCGGCAACGCTGGCTGGTGTGGCCTTTGCCAATGCGTTCCTGGGCGCCTGCCACTCCATGGCGCACAAGCTGGGTGCGGCGTTCCACCTGCCGCACGGGCTGGCGAATGCACTGCTGATTAGCAATGTGATTCGCTACAACGCGAATGACAACCCGACCAAGCTGGCGGCATTTTCGCAATATGACCGGCCGAAGGCGAAATGCCGTTACGCGGAGATCGCCTTGTACCTGGGCCTGGGCGGCGCCACCAAAGACGAACAGGTGGCCAACCTGATCGCATGGGTTGAGAGCCTGAAGAAGGACCTCGATATTCCATTGAGCATCAAGGACGCGAAAGTGGACGAGGCGGAGTTTCAGGCTAAGCTCGACGCCGTCGCGGTGGACGCTTTCGACGACCAGTGCACAGGCGCCAACCCGCGCTATCCGCTGATTGCCGAGTTCCGGGCGATTCTTGAGGACAGCTACTACGGACGCGCATTCGTGGAACTGGCCGAGCGGAAGTCCGCCAGGAACGAAGCCGCCAAGTCCTCGAAGAGCAAAGTAGCAGCGACTGTTGCCGTAAAGGTGTTGGAACCCGCGAACCGCGCCTAACGGCCCACAAGGTGGAGAGGCAGCCAAACCGGGCGCCTCTCCGCCCACTTCCCCTTCACGCAGAAAATCAAGCAACACTGGGAGAGAATGGCTGTCCATAAGAGGACAGAAGCGGAGAGGACCGACTTTTGTGTATACCGCATTGTAGGACTAAGAGCCATATTGTGACGTACGTCGCAGCTTCTTTTTCGCAAATCCAACAGCATGGTTACAAAAGGCAAACGATGCAGTACAGGACGAAAAACGAAGTGATGGAGGGGATACAGCGATGAGCGCATCTGGCACGATAATTTGGGCGCTGGCTCCCCTTGCTGCCGGAATTGTGCTGCAGTTGATTGCGGCGCGCTTGCTCTCCTCGCGGGCCAAGGGCGTGCTCGCGCTCGTCACCAGTTTGCCGAGCCTTGCAGCGGTGATTGCGGCGTTTCCGCAGGTGCATGCAAGCGGCGCGATCGACTGGAATGCGATGCCCTGGGATGGTCCGCTCGCGCTGGTGTTTCACGTGGACGCGCTGAGCCTGATGTTCGCGGCGATGGGGACGGTTCTGGGAGCCATCGTGCTGCTCTACTCCATCGGTTACATGGCGCACAACCGCGGCGCCACGCGCTTCTATGCGCTGATGCTGACCTTCATCGCGGGCATGGTGGGGCTGGTGTACAGCGCCAACCTCTTTGCCGTGTACCTGTGCTGGGAACTGATGGGTTTGTGCTCCTTCAGCCTGGTGGGCTTCTGGTATCAGAAGAAGGAATCGGTTGCTGGGGCGCGCAAGGTGCTGCTGATGACCCACCTGGCAGGCTATGGATTGCTGGCCGCAATCCTCCTTATATATATGCGCACGGGCAGCGCGCTATGGACCGCTCCCGGCGTTGCACAGGCGTTTACCGGCGGAGTGTACTCGCTGATGCTGGTAGCGCTGCTGGCAAAGTCGGTACAGTTTCCGCTGCATACGTGGATTCCCGAAGCGATGAATGCACCGACACCGGTGAGCGCGTTGCTGCATGCGGCCTGCTACGTAAAGGCTGGTGTCTATCTGGCGGCGCGGATGCACTGCTTCAGCCAGTGGCCAGCCAACTGGGGCCTGACCATGATGTGGCTGGGCACGGTGACCATGGTGGTGGGCGTGGCCTACGCCATGGTGCAGCACGACCTGAAGCGCATGCTGGCCTTCCATACGGTGAGCCAGATTGGCTACATCATTACCGGAATCGGACTGGGCACGCCGCTGGCGATTGCCGCGGGGCTGCTGCATTGCCTGAATCACAGTCTCTTCAAGGGTGGACTGTTTCTGGCTGCGGGCAGCGTGCAGCACGCCACCGGCACACGCGACATGAATGAGCTTGGCGGCCTGGCACGGCGCATGCCGCGCACGACAGTCACATGGCTGATCAGTGTGGGCAGCATGATGGGCGTGCCCTTCATGAGCGGCTTTGCGAGCAAGTGGTTGCTGTATACGGCGGCGCTGCAGGCGGGGCAAGTAGTTCCCGCACTGGTTGCGTGGGTGGTAAGCGTGGGTACGGTCTTCTCCTGCGTGAAGGCCACGAGCAGCGTGTTCCTTGGACCGACGACGGAGAAGACGAGCGATGCGCACGAGGCACCAGCAAGCATGAGCTGGGCACTGGCGCTGTTTGCAGCCGGCAGCCTGACGCTGGGCATCGCGCCGCAACTGGCCATCAATTATGTGATCAATCCGATTCTGCCGCTGTTTGGACTGGGCACGGTACAGGTTTCATGGTTTGGACTGACACCCTCCAACGGAGCGTGGTGGACGACCGGCGGTTTGATGCTGGGCATCTTCGCGGCGCTTGTGGGAACTGTGCTGTATGCGTTCGCGGGACTGTCGCGTGCGCGTGGTTTGGCGGTGCCGAGCGCGGTGATGGTGGCCGGTGCTGCGGGCGGCGGAGGCGTGGGCGTATTCACGGGCGGCGAGCCGATTCCTGGCACGGGACGTTTGCCTGCGAGCGAGTTCTCCGTGATTCTGAAACGCCACTGGGCGCCGTTCTACTCCGCGGTGAATGTAGACAACTTCTACATGAGCGTTTGGAGCGCACTGCAGATGATTGCCGCAGCCGCGGGTAACGCGATTGCCTGGGCAAGCCGGCGAGCGATTGCCTGGACAGTTGCGGGAGCCGTTGCGTTGTTTGCGGTGCTTGCTATTGTTGCACCGTCAGGCCTGCCGAGGATGCAAGCGACACAGAGCGCGGGCATACTGATGCTTGCCTGTCTTGTGGCTGGCGCAGCGCTGTGGATCGCCGCAATTGAAACGCAGGGAACCTTTCGTCAGCTTGGCCTGCTGATGCTTGCGTCAATTGCCGGCGTGGCGGCGCTGGGCATCGACAACTCTTTCGCGAGGCTGGCGCTGATTGAGACCGCTAGCATTGCGGTGCTGGCCGCGATCTGGTTTGCCGCGGCACGGCGTGCGGCGTGGATCTATGGCGCTGTGGTCGTAGTTTCCGCGGCGTGCCTGCTGAGCGGGCAGATTGCGATGCACGCCGGAGCGAGCGCAGTGGCGATTGCCCTGCTGCTGACGGGTTTTCTAGTGAAGCTGGGGCTAGCCCCGGCAATGCTGTGGCTGCCTTCCGTCGCCGAGTCCACGCCTGCGCCGGTGATGGGCACGCTGATCGCGGTCGTCGATATTGCGGCTTTCGGGGAGCTTGCTGTTACGGCGCAGGAGTATCCGGGCATTCTGGCGCCGAAGATGCTGTGGGTTGGTCTTGCACTGGCCTCCGCGCTGGTTGCTTCGCTGCTGATGCTGACAGAGAAGAATGTAAAACGCATGCTCGCACTTTCCAGCATTGAGGACATGGGATTCCTGCTGCTTGGGCTTGCAGCTGCCAGCGAAATTGGAATGCGCGGTGCGCTTATTGGAGCAGCCTCGCACGCAATGGCGAAGGCATTGCTGTTCGCATCAATCAGCGCACCGGAGGCCGATGGCGCGTTGACTGAGTCTGCGCGTGGATTGGCTTCGCGCTATCCGGTCAGTGCGGCCGGATTTATGGCCGGCATGCTGGCCATGCTGGGTGTGCCGCCAATGCTGGGCTTTGCGGGCCGCTGGCGTTTGTATCAGTCCGCGGCTGGGATGAACAACTGGCTGCTCGCGGCTTTCGTGGCGGCGTCGATGATGTCGCTGATTGCGTATGTGCTGTGCCTGACCCGAGTGTGGTGGGGGTCGGCGGAGAGCGAGAGTGCTCCGCGCACATCCGAGCCTCCGCTGTTGCGGCTGGCGATTGTGGTGTTGATGGCAGTGCTGGTGCTGGCGGGGCTTTGGCCCGATGGCTTCCTCGCGCTGGCTGGGAGGATCTCATGAACGTCCTCGAAAAGATGATGTACAAGGCACGCACTAAAAGCCCGCGCATCTTCCACATGAACACGGGAAGCTGCAACGGCTGCGACATTGAGCTGGTGACATGTCTTTCACCGCGCTATGACGTGGAACAGTTGGGCATTCATCTGGAAGGCAGTCCGCGCCATGCCGACATTCTGTGCATTAGCGGGCCGGTGACACGCAAAACGCTGGACGCTGTGAAGACGGTGTATGCGCAAGTGTGCGAACCCAAGGCGGTGGTGGCGCTTGGCTCCTGCGGGGCTTCGTGCAACGTGTTCGCCGGCAGTCCTGTGATTGAAGGGCCGCTGAGCAAACACATTCCGGTGGATGTGTATGTGCCCGGCTGCCCGCCGCATCCGGACGCGATCATCGAGGGCATTGCGCAGGCAGCTGAGATTCTGGCCAGACGCGGCGTGCGCGAAGAAGCGAAGGGAGCACCGCAAAAATGACCCTCTCCGGCCTGATTACGTTGTTCATCTTTCCGGGCGTGCTGTTCGCGGTGCCTGCCGGCTGGCTGTTTGTGTGGGCCGAGCACAAAGTGGCCGCACGCATGCAGCGTCGCATTGGTCCGCCGCTGTTGCAGCCGGTGTATGACTTCATCAAGCTGCTGGGCAAACGTACGCCGGCACGGCACGGACTGGAAGCTGATTTGCTGCGTCTCTATCCAGTGCTGTCAGTCATGTCGCTGGTAGGCGCGCTGGCGCTGTTGCCGGTATTCCCTTCGGGCCGCGGCACAGCAGGCGATGGAATTCTGCTGGTTGCGCTTCTGGAAGTGCCGTCGATTTGCTTCATCCTTGCCGGGTTCACATCAGGCAGCATCTATGGTGAGATCGGCGCAATTCGCGAAGCAGTGTTGAGCGTGGCCAACAATCTTGTTTTCCTGCTTGCAATTGTGACCATTGCAGTGACGGCGCATACGTTCCGATTGAATGAGCTGGCGGGTCCGTCTATCAATCCGGGGCACTGGCTCGGCGTGATTGGCGTTGTGCTGTGCATTCCCGCCAAGCTGCGGCTCAATCCCTTTTCGACATCGAGCGCGGAGCAGGAGATTTACTCCGGCCCGCTGACCGAGTACGCGGGCGCAGCACTGGCGATGTGGGAGCTGGCACATGCCCTGGAGTGGGTGGCGCTTACCGGCTTGGTTGCGGTGCTGGTGCTGCCTGTGTCCGGTCCGTGGTGGTTGCATGCGGCGCTGTTTGTGTGTGTGGCATTCGGACTGGCGGTACTGCTCTCCGCGGTTGCCGCGTCGACGGCAAGGCTCACGCTGCGCACATCAATTACGTTTTACTGGCGGTGGGCCGCGGTGCTGAGCCTGCTGGCAGCTTCGTCCGCGGTCTATATGAGGTTCCGACCATGAATATCCTCCGCTTGATCGTGAAGGACCTGCGCAAAGGAACGGCTTCATACAAACTGCCTCATGCGCACGAGTGCATCAACAACCAATATCGTGGCCTGGTGCAGAACGACGCGGAGCGCTGCGTGGGCTGCGGAGCCTGCGCTTACGTTTGCCCAACTGCCGCCATTGTAGTGAAGCGCGATGGCGACAACTATTCATGGGCATACGACCCTGGCAAGTGCACCTTTTGCGGGCGCTGCGTGGAACGCTGCCGGCCGAAGACGCTTTCGATGGAGTCCAAACTTCCGCCCTTGTATAACAGCGAGGGCGGGCTGAGCATGATTCTGAATATGGTGCGCAAGCGCCCTGTGAAACCCACCGCGGCACCGGCAGCAGCCTCTGCGCCGGCACAGGAAAAGAGCGAGCCGAAGGAGAATGCGTAATGACGACGGCTGCATTTGAGGAAAGGCTGAAGGAACTCGGCCTGGGTGAAGGCTGGCGCTGGGAGAAGGGCTCGTGGTGGCTGGAAGCGCCGGAGACGTTCAACGTACGCACGAACACCGAGACCCTGATCCGGCATGGCGCGCGCTTCGTAGCCATCACCGCGATTGAGTTGCCCAGTAAGGAAGTGCGATTGGACTACCAGTGGGATTTGAACGGACAGCTGCTCAGCATCATCACCGCAACTGCCGCGCACAAGATTGCCACGATTGCCGATCTGATTCCGGCAGCCGACTGGGTGGAGCGCGAGACCTACGAGTACTTCGCGGTGGAATTCACGGGCCGCGCAAATACCATTCCGCTGATGATGCGCGCCGGCGACCCGGTTGGCATCAACCTGCACAAGGAGGCCGCGCAATGAGCTTTCGCGTTCCCATTGGTCCGTTTCATCCCGCACTTGAAGAGCCGTACAAGCTGGAGCTGATTTGCGACGGCGAGACGGTGCGCGACGCCGTGATGAACGTCGGCTTCAACTTTCGCGGCATCGAGTACCTTGCAGAGCGGCGCAATTGGCTGCAGGACATCACGCTGGTGGAGCGCGTGTGCGGCATCTGCTCGAACGTCCACTCGCTCTCGTTTTGCCAGACGGCTGAGCAGCTGACCGGCGCCGCGCCACCAGAGCGCGCGCTCTATATTCGCGTGATTCTGGCCGAACTTGAGCGGCTGCACTCACACTTTCTCTGGTCGGGCATCGTGGGCAAGCTCATCGGATTCAAGACGGTTTTCATGACCTGCTTTTTGATGCGCGAAAAAGTAATGGATGCGCTGTCAGCCATCTCCGGCAATCGCGTGAACTACGGCATGAATTGCATTGGCGGCGTGAATCGCGACATTGCCGATCCCGGTGCGGTACTGGCGCTGCTGGCGGAGATGGAACACGAGATCGAGAAGACGATCATCCCCATTTTTCTGCACGACAAGACTGTGGCCACACGGTGCAAGGGCGTGGGCATTTTGACGCACGCGCAGGCAGTGTCGATGGGTGCGGTGGGTCCGCTGGCGCGCGCCTCGGGCGTTGGGCAAGATCTGCGCAAAGCTGCGCCTTACGCGGCCTACGAGCGTTTCGATTTTGAGGTTCCCGTGGAGACGAGTGGCGACGTGATGGCACGTGTGATTGTGCATGCACGCGAAATGATTGAGAGCTGCAGGATCCTTCGCCAGGCGCTCACTTCCCTGCCCGCAGGTGAGATTCATACGCCGACACCGACCGCGGCCAAGTACAAAGTGCCTGCGGGAACAGCAATCAGCCGCGTGGAAGCGCCGCGCGGCGAGGTACTGTATCACGTAACGTCGAACGGCACGGACATTCCGGCGCGCGTACGTGTGCGGACGCCAACATTCATGAATATGGCGACGGTGCGCTACGCCGTGCTGGGACAGGAACTCTCCGATTCGCCGCTGATTCAGGCTTCATGCGATCCCTGCTACTCCTGCACAGACCGATAAAGCGAGCACAAACTGTAAACGCTCCTCTCATCGCGGGAGGAGCGTCCTTGTTTGCGTGCGGAAGAGAGAATACGTTTTGGTCAGCGGTTCAGTCCGCGCCTTCAGCCACTCGAACAGACTCGTCCAAGAGGGCCGGAAGCTGCTCCGCGGCCTCTTCCAGCGTCTCCGGCGTAGCGGGCACATGAAACTTGCGCGCGAGCTTCCAGCTGAGCGCGGCCAGCGAGGAGTAGAGATCTTCGTTGTGCACGAAGATGTGGTCGGGAACGCGGAGCCGCGCGGGAGCAAAATTCCAGATGGCCAGAATGCCTCCGCGCACCATCTCATCGACCACGTGCTGCGCCTGCGAGGCCGGTGTGGTGATGATTCCGAGGTGAATGCTCATGCGCTGGGCAAGATCGGTCATCTCGTCAATCGAGAGCACCGCCTTGTCGTGAACCCAGGCGCCGACTTTCTCCGGGTCAGTGTCGAATGCCGCGACGATGCGCAACCCAAAGCTGGTAAAGCGCTCATGTCCCAGAAGCGCGGTGCCGAGATTGCCCACGCCAACAAGGAAGGCCTCGTGCACATTGTTCCAGCCGAGGAAGGATTCAATCGCCTGAATCAACTCATCAACGACGTAGCCCACCTTGGGCTTGCCCACAATGCCGGTGTATTGCAGGTCTTTGCGCACCTGCACGGGAATCAGGTTCAGGTCCCTTCCAATCACGCTGCAGGAGACCTGCGTCACACCGCGCATCGCCTGATCCGTCAGATAGTGGTGGTATTGAGGCAGTCGGCGAAGACTGGCCGTGGGGATCGCCTGCGCACCGGGAAGCTTCATGACTGGAGTCGATAATTCCATATCGATAACCGAAGTTCAAGTGTAGGCTTTGACTCTATGGCCAACAGTGACACGGGTCACGAGGCGGCCCTTGACTACGCCGGAATCCATCGTCATACCACAATGTCGAATGGACTGGCGCAACGAACCACCTTACCGGTTCGCATTCGCAGCGGCACTGGAGTTCACGGCTCTGTTGATACCGGGCATCGACTCGGGGCTATTGCTTGGTTCGAGCAAGCTGCCCTCCGCAGGCACTTTTACTCTGATTGTCTCTGAAATACCACGCAGCTAGGCTGTCCGGACTGGCCACATGTGGGCTCGTCTGAAAGGTCTTCTTTTTCAATGAGTAGGAGAGAGTAGGTGGTGGCGATTGGGGCGGCTAGTGGGGATCGAACCCACGACATCCTGAGCCACAGTCAGGCGTTCTGCCGCTGAACTATAGCCGCCATCTACCTCATCGATTGTAGCATCGAATCAGAGTTCGAGGAGGCGCGATGCCGGAGCGGAACGGGGGCGGGACAGAGGGCCGCGGCACGCCACAGATTGTGGCCGGCAGCCAGCGCTGGGAGCGCGGCGCGTGGCTCTTTCGCGACGAGACGCTGCGCCGGTTGGAGATTCTGCTCGACGAGGCCTTTCGCGTTCCGGGCACGAATATCCGGTTCGGCATCGACGGCATTATCGGTCTGGTGCCGGGGCTGGGCGATGCGCTGGCCGGGCTGCTCTCACTGGTCATTCCGCTGGCGGCATGGATTCGCGGACTGCCGTACATCACGCTGCTGCGCATGGCGGTCAATCTTGGCATCGGCGTGCTGGTGGGCACCATTCCTCTGCTGGGCGACCTGTTTGACATTGCGTGGAAGGCGAACAAGCGCAACTACGAGCTGATGCAGCGCCACCTGGGTGAGCCGCGGCGGCACACCTGGCGCGACTGGGTCTTTTTGCTGCTGCTTTTCACCGGGCTTGGCGCCATTTTGCTGCTGCCGCTGATGCTGGTGGCGTGGGCTCTGGCCTGGTGGCTGACGTACCGTTGATGCGGCCGGAGCGGTGCCGACGCCCAGCACAAATCGAGATACAATCAAGGAGAGTCGGGGCGTAGCGCAGTCTGGTAGCGCATCTGCTTTGGGAGCAGAGGGTCGGGGGTTCGAATCCCTCCGCCCCGACCATTGAATGGAGCAGCCTTGCACTGCATGGTGCGAGATACGCGTGGCCCTTTGGGCCGCTTTTCTTTTTTCAGCGAAAAGAGGCTGCGCACAAGGCGCAGCCTCTTTGGTTTTTGCGGGCCGCTGCTACTCTGTGAAGCCTTTGCGGCGGTCGGCCAGCTCCTGCGCGATGGTGTTGTTCAACTTCATGCTGATGCCGTAGAAGAAGAGGCACACCGCGGAAGCCAGGAAGGCCGCGCCGGAGTACACCGAAGCGACGAGGCGGATGCCGAGCAGGGCATGCTCGCTTTGCACCACGTTGGATTGGTAGCCGTAGTAGGAGAGCAGCCAGCCGGCAATGGCGCCGCCCAGGGCCAGGCCCACCCACAGGGCAAAGACCACGGCGGAGGTGACGGTGGCGGTGGCGCGGCGGCCGGTCTTCCACTCGCCGTAGTCGGCCACATCGCCCATCATGGACCAGAGCACCGGCCCCGAACAGCCGAAGAGGAACTGGCGCACTACTTCAAGAGCAATGATGGCGACCGTTGCCGAAGGCGGAAGGAAGAAGAGCGCGACGGCGCAGATGCCTGTGAACAGCATGCTGTAGAGAAAGACTGCTTTTTTGCCCAGCGCCTTGGTGAGGAAGGTGGAGCAGGTGATGCCGACCAGCAGCGCCGCCAGTCCGAAGCCATTGAACCAGCTGAAGAGAATTTCGTTGCCGGAGCAGTATTTGAAGTACGGCAGCATCACGTTGCCGCGAATGACCAGCGCACTGAAGTAGAAGATGGTGGCAAGAAAAAGCACAATCCACGGCCCGTTCTTCATCAGGTCGGAAAGATCTTGCGTGACCGAGGACTTCTGCTTGGGGTTGGGCTGAATGCGCTCCTTGGAGACCGCGAAGGCGATGAGGAAGAAGACGACGCTGACGGCAAGGAAGCTACCCATGGTGAGTTGATAGCCGCGCGACCGGCTGCCGTGGCCAAGATAGGCAACCATGGGAATGGCCAGGCTGGAGACGATGAATCCGGCCAGGTTGGCGAAGAACTGGCGGTAGGTGGCGATGCTGTTGCGCTCGTTGGGGTCGTCGGTCATGACGCCGTTCAGCGAGGCGTACGGCACGTTGTTCATGGTGTAGACGAGCCGCAGAAGCATATAGGTGACCCAGGCATAGACGAGCTTGCCGCCGATGCTGAGGTTGGGTGTAGTGAAGGTGAGAATGCCGATGACGCCGAAGGGGACGGCGGTCCACAGCAGCCAGGGGCGGAAGCGGCCCCAGCGCGTATGCGTGCGGTCAGCAATGGCGCCCATGACGGGATTGAGAAAGGCCATGCCAAGACCGATAACCAGAAACATGGTTCCGGCCTGCGCAGGCGTAAGCCCGAACGTGTCGGTATAAAAGTCCATCTGGAGCGCCAGCATGGCCTGAAAGATGAAGTTGGCCGCCATGTCGCCCAAGCCGAAACCGAATTTCTCACCAAACGACAGACTCTTGTTGGTCCCGCTCATACGTTCGTATCCTCTTTCTGATTTATGCGCAATGCCGCCGGCCTTGTTGTGTGCGGCAGTGAAGGCGTACCAAGTAAACACTGCGCGGTCGCGGCTTGTCATCTGCAGATGTGTGCGTGACCTGTACGCCGGTTGCGCTCCACACGGCGGGCACAAATCTCCCTTGACCGCTCGGGCAGCCGCACCGATTCTCTTTGCACACGAGCCGGGCGGCAGTGACTCGCGTCACAGAACTATATCGCTTTACTAGAGGCTTTGGCGACATATATGCTTGCGAGGGCACCCGGCTTCCGCCCCTGAACGCGGACCGGGCAATGCACCCGCTGTACGGCGTTCGACAACGCGTGCACCAACACAGGTTTTGCGAATATCATTCGCTGCGAGGTTTTGACCGTGAGCAAACACATCCCTCTTCCGTATCAGCTGAGCTTTAACGCCCAGCATTCGCCGATGGGCGCCTTTATGAGCTTTACCTGCGGCAACTATGGAACCCGCGGCGGCATTGGCCTGCAGATTGGCCAGCCGGGCGACCAGGAAGTCTTTGTCGGCTTCAAGGAAGGCGACCGCTACTCCGATGCGACGCTGCAATGCCTGCCGTTTTACACGGCGGCCGTGAATCGCTCGGCCGATGCGTTTCTGGTGGAGCAGGCCGGTCCGGCCGAGCAGAACGTGAAGCCCGACGCGGCTCCGTTCAAGGACGGAAGCTTTTCGCGCTCCTACAACTGGGCCAGCGACGAGTGGAAGGCCGATGGGCTGAGCTTCACGGTCTACTCACCGTTTGGGGCGATTCCCGACCCTGCAGCGGAGGGCGTTGAGCAAATGCGCGAGGGCTTGCTGCCGGCGGTTGTGGCGCGTCTGGTGCTGGACAACACCACTGGCAAGACGACCAAGACGGCAATGTTTGCGCTGAACCATGCGCGGCCCGGAAGCCGCATTCTTGAGGACGATTTGGGCAGCGGGCGCGTGGCGTTTGCCTTCCGCCGCGAGGCTGGCGGCGCAGCGGAGCTCTACGACTTCACAGCGTCGGAGGCGGGCGCGAAGATCGATGCCGGGCCGTTCATCTTCATGCGCTGGTCGGCTTCGGACGGCGTGCGCGAGAAGCACAATCCCGTGCACCTGCTTGGCTCCTGCCCTGGATTTGGCTTCGAGGTGCCGGCGGGCAAGAAGTACGGCATCACCATCGCGCTGGGCTCGTATCTTGAGGGCTTCCAGACCAACGGGCTCGACGGGCGGTATCTCTACACGCGGTACTTCCACAGTTTGGCGGACGTGCTGGAGCTGGCGCTGGACAATGCAGGCAAGATGATTGCCGATGCCGAGGCACTGGACGAGAAGCTGGAAGGCGCCAAGCTGAGCCAGGACCAGAGGTTCATGATTGCCCATGCGACGCACAGCTACTACGGCAGCACGCAACTGCTGGAGGTGAACGACCAGCCGTTGTGGGTGGTGAACGAGGGCGAGTACTGCATGATGAACACTCTGGACCTTGCCGTGGACCACGTGTTCTGGGAGCTGGACCACAATCCGTGGCTGGTGCGAAACCTGCTGGACACATTTGTGCGCCGCCACAGCTACACGGACGAAGTGAAGGTGTACACCACCGACTTTGCGCTGGCGACTGGAACCACGCAGGTGGACCCGTCGCAGACGCCTCCACCGCCGGATGAGGCGCAGCTGAGCCGACCCTACGAGACGCGGCCTGGCGGCATCAGCTTTTGCCACGATATGGGCGCGCACAACAACTTTTCTCCCAAGGGACGGAGCAGCTACGAGCTGGCGAACCTGACAGGCTGCTTCAGCTACATGACGGTTGAGCAGCTTTGCAACTGGGTGCTGACCGCGGGTTGCTACGTGGCCAAGACCCGCGACAACGCCTGGCTGACG
>DASVLI010000210.1:0-1597 GCA_036384955.1 Occallatibacter sp. | reverse complement strand
CGCGTGCGCAGCCACGAACGAGCCGCCGCGCGAAAGGCAAGCCGTGCCGCTTGGATCGAATGGCGTTTTCCACACGTCGCATTCGATGCCGAGAATGGTCTTGTGTTCGCCGCTCTTGCCCGGAGCCAGCTTCATGGCCTGCTCCAGGGCGTCCAAGGCTGCGCGGTTTGGCGCCGGGGACATGGATGCGCGGACGCCGGGTGCCGGAGCACCGGTTCTTACCAAAGGCATGGCATCGGCATGGGCACGCGTGTCGCAAACGCCGTGGGCTGTCTTGCTGCCGAGGTCGATCTCGCAGATCCCTTTGGTGGAAGTGAGCGTCGCCACGGTCTTGCGGTTCTCGAGCAGGCTGCAGTCGGACGGGTTAACCGTATATAGCAGGGTGGTACTGTATGAGATGCTGCGATTCGCAGAGTCATACGTGTCGCGCTGGGTGCTGTTGACGTAGTCCGGCCAGACCTGAGGCGGACGTGCCTGGCGGCCGGCGAGTTGGGCCGCTCGCACGCAGCTTTGAACTTGTGCCTTCAGATCGCCCAGCATGGCGGCGTGGCCGTTTGCACCCTCGAAGTAGCCCTGGAGCAGCACCCAGTGCACCTTCGCCGAGTCGCGGCCCGCGCCAAGCCGCTCGTGAGGCAGCGGCGAATTGGCCAGCGCGGTTTCGCCCTCCGTCTTGGCATGCACAGGCGTAAAGACCAATCCACCGAATGTAACCAGCGCGATTGCAGCGCGTGCAGAGCGGCGCAGGCCAGTGTAAATAACATTGTAGTGATGCGTCGTCATTGAGCTCCTCCCCGTGCGATCGCCTGTGCAATGTCGGCGCTCGACGTTGCAACGAGATGCACTTGCCAATACGGGTTGAACAGGCTTGCCAGCTCTGTCCGGCCGTCGCTCCGCGGACCGGGGCGCCGAAAAAATACTTCCGATGTGGACACCGCCGCCAACACGTCCGAGGCCAGATTGCTATCGAACCGTGCCAGCCTGCCAGATGGCTTTACTTTGGAACTGCCTTCGGAAGTCCTTGCGTCGTTTTTCGCCCGCGTCAACCGGATCGAGAACCGGAGCACAGGCGGAGAATCTTGCGGAGCCTTGAGCGCGGCATCGGAGAGGTCGAAAAAACTTGGCAGCCCGCTGTATTGCCAGATGCTGCTGCTGGCATAGCTGCTCGCCTCACTATTGTCGGATCTGGAACCGCCAAACCCGTTGTCGCCGCCATTTCTGCCATTACCGGCACCTTGCGCCCCATAACCGATCGGCGTCTCGTTTTCGTCGCAACTGGTGCTGAACAAATGAATATTCCATTTCCATTCGTGTAGCGACGCCGTGTCCATTGCGCGCCACTCGTCAAAACCGATCAGTTCTGTTCCACCACGGCGGCGGAACTCCGCTTTATTGCCGAGTATGCAAGGGAAAAAATTGGATGACGTCCACGCGCGCTCTTGGATGAATTGATCGAGATTTGCGGCCGTCAGAGTCGTCTGCTTGAAGCGGCCACGGTCCGCGCCCGAATAGCGCTTGATGAAAGGCGCGCCCTGGAACAGTGTGAAGTTATCGGTGAGGGGAATTGAATCGACATGCACCGAACCATCGTCGATGTAGT
>DASVLI010000209.1:0-5257 GCA_036384955.1 Occallatibacter sp. | reverse complement strand
TTGGGGCGTCGGGTACGTACCGTGTTCGTGTACGGATCGCACAGTACGGAGTCCTGGCCGGCTTCAAGGCCGGAGACGGCGTCGGTGGCAAGACAGATGCGGCGCTTGAAGGCGTCGGCCTCCTTGCCGCTGACCACTTGCGTGCGGTCAAGGCCTGTCCACGGATCGACATCGTAGGAGTAGAGAAAATCTTCGGCAGGTTGCTGAGCGCCGTAGTCAAAGTGGTTCCAGGTGGCGATGAGTTCGTGGCCGTTGGCGTCGGCCAGGACGGCATACACCTGCGAGGCGGTTGCGCCGACGGGCGCGCGCAGCTTGCCGAGGGCGATGGCTTCTCCGCCATGGTTCCAGCGAGCGGCCCAGCCGTGCTGGTGAATGTCGTAGTAGAAGGCGGTGAGGAATGTGGAAGCGTCGCAGGCAGCGCAGTTGGAGTAGAGCGCGGCGATTTCGCGCGGGCGGCCGGTGGCGAACTCCATCCAGTCGAGCAGGCGGAGGTTTGCGCCCTTGAGCAGGATGGTGACGGCGCGGTTGGTGAGCGAGACGGAGTAGACGGAGAAGGTGTCTGTACTGACGGCCGACTGCGTGGTGGCGCGCTGGGTGGTAACAACCAGCGCGGCGTCGAATTGGACGCCAATCTCGCGGATGGCGGTCCATTTTTCGGCGTCGAGTGCGCGGGTGACCCAGACGATGACGTCCTGGTCCTTGGGATCGTGGAAGTTGGCCCAGCGGAAGGTGTCGGGTGCCTGCTGGGCGCGAAGGCCCGTGGCGGCGAGAACGAAGAAGACGAGAAGAAGGACGCGGGGAACGGCGGCGCGCATGGGATTAGGTTAAATCAGGGGCGCGGCAGAAAGCTCGGTGCCCCCAAGAACGCAGAAATCGGCGTGCAGAGAGAAGGATGCCCCTCAGGGCCTAAACAGGCTGCGGAAAAAGTCCGAAAGCATGGCGAAAGGGCAAAATTTAAGGGATGGAAAACGATCAGACGAGGTGCACGGATCGTTCCTGTGGCATCCTGATGCGTTCCATTTTTCATCCGTTCAGATAAATTGAGTTTTTTCGCAGCCTGTGAAGGCCGATGCCTTGGAGCCTGCTTACGGCACGGCTGAAGCCGTGCCCCTTCAAGACTGTGCGCTCGGCATACGCATGGGCGGTCTCTGCTACAACCCCAGCTTCGACCAGATTGCGTCGACTTTGGCTTTGGTGGTCGCGTCCATCTCCAGCATGGCGGGCCAGGGGCGCGTGAAGCCTTCGGCCTTCCACTTGCGTGTGGCGTCGATGCCCATCTTGCTGCCGTAGTTGGGCAGGCGGCTGGCGTGGTCCAATGAGTCGACGGGGCCGAGGGTGAATTGCGTGTCGCGCTCGGGGTCGATGTTGTTGGCCACGCGCAGCACTACTTCAGGAATGTTGTGCACGTCGCAATCCTCGTCGACGACGATGACGCACTTGGTGAACATGGCCTGGCCGAGCGACCAGATGGCGTTCATGACCTTGCGCGCTTGGCCCGGATACGACTTGCGAATCGAGACGATCATCAGGTTGTGGAAGACGGCCTCGACGGGCAGATGGACATCGACCAGCTCGGGGATTTGCATCTTCATCGCGGGCAGAAAAATGCGCTCGACGGCGTGGCCCATCCATGCGTCTTCCATGGGCGGCTTGCCCACGATGGTGGCGGCATAGATGGGGTCTTTGCGATGGGTGATGCAGGTGAGGTGGAAGACCGGGTACTCGTCGGTCATGGTGTAGAAGCCGGTGTGGTCGCCGAAGGGGCCCTCGGTGCGCAGCTCGCCCAGTTCGACGTAGCCCTCGAGGATGATTTCAGCGTGCGCGGGGACTTCGAGGTCGACGGTTTCGCACTTGACGATTTCAACGGGCTTGCCGCGGAGGAAGCCGGCAATCATGAACTCCTCGACTTCCGGCGGTGCGGGCACGATGGCGGAGAAAGTGGTGGCAGGGTCGGTGCCGATGGCGACAGCGACTTCGAGGCGGCTTCCCTTTTGCCGGCTGAGCGTGACCTGAGGCAAACCGCCGATGGGGCCGTCGGGGATGGAGACGGAGCCACCGGCCGACTCGGCCATGATGCTGACGCTGGCAGTGAGCGGGCTATCGGTTGAGCCTTGTGCGGCGCTTTCGCGCAGGGCATTGCGGTAGTGCTCGGCGGCCACTTTCTGGCGCTGCCAGTGCATGCCGGTGGTTTGGCCGTCGAAGACCTGCATGCGGTACATGCCGATATTCCGCTTGCCGGTTTTGGGGTCGCGGGTGTGCACGCAGGGCAGGGTGATGAAGCGGCCGCCATCGTGCGGCCAGCATTTGAGAATGGGAAAGGCGTTGAGGTCGAAGCCTTCGCGAAGAATGACTTCCTTGCAGGGGGCGTGTTTGGCATCGACGGTTTTGGGGAAGGCGTTGGCGAGCTCGCCCAGCTGGGGCAGCATTTTGAGCTTGTCGAGGAAGCCGCCGCCGGGGGCCTTCATGTTGAGCAGGCCCGTGATGCGTTCGGCAATGTCGTCGACCTTTTCAACGCCGAGGGCCAGGGCCATACGGCGCTGGGAGCCGAACTGATTGATGAAGACCTTGTGGCCGGGGTGGCCCTTGATGTTTTCAAACAGCAGCGCGGGGCCGCCGGGGGCGTATTTATCTTTTGTGGCGGAGTTGGACACTGCGGCGCTGGAGCCTATTTTGCTGGCGCGGTCGGTAATCTCGGTGATTTCGAGCTCGGGCGAAACTTCTTCGCGGATGCGCTTGAGCTCGCCGTGCTTTTCAAGGGCTTTGATCCAGTCGCGCAGATCGTCGTAGGCCATCAAGGACTCCTGACGCGGCGCAAGAGGCGGCCGCGTTCCGTCCTTTAGCTTATCGTGACAAGCTCGGGCATTGCGGGTGGCACGGCGTCGAGGGGATAGCCGAGGCGCTTCCACTCGTCGTAGCCGCCGCGGAGCGGGCGCACGCGCTCAATGCCGAGCTTGTGCAGGGCGAGCGCGGTTTTGGCCGCGGTGGCCTCGCTGGGGCAGGTGCAGAAAAGCACGATGTCGCGGTCGCGCGGAATCTCGTGGATGCGCTGGGCAAGCGCGTCGGGCGAGAAGAGTTGTGCGCCGGGCAGGGTGAAGGGGTCGGGCAGCAGCTCCAGCGGATGGCGCAGGTCAACGATGTAGACGGGCTCGCCGGAGTCGAGCAACTGCTTGAGTTCGGTGGGATCGAGGCGGGCGGCGGCCAGCTTTTTAAGGGTGCGCTGGCGGCGATAGAGCTTGACCAGGAAGAAGCCGACAACAGCAGCCAACAGCAACGCGCCAGAGAAGCGCTCGGCCACGTCGAGCAGGCCGGGATCGCGGCGGAGGGCGTCGCCAAAGAGGCGGCCGGCGACAAGCAGCACGCCTACCCAAAGCAGGCTGCCTATGCCGTCAAAGAAAAGGAACGGGGCGAGCGCCATGCCGTTTTGCCCGGCGACGGGAGGCGCGAGCGTGGCCAGGCCGGGGACGAACTTGGCTATGACCAGAGTGAAGGCGCGGCCCTGGCTGTAGGAGTTTTGCGTCTGGCGAACGCAGACAGTCGGCTCCAGGGAGAGCTTGCAGAGGATGCGGAGGACCATGTGGCCGTAGCGGCGGCCGACGTAGTACCAGGCCGTGTCCGCAATGAGGGCGGCTACCAGCGCGGCCATAAGTGCCGCAGGCAGGCTGAGTTGGCCCTGCGCCGTAAGCGCGCCGGCGGCCAGCAGCACGGGGGTGGCAGGCAGCGGCACGCCCAGCTGCTCAACGAACACCCAGGCAAAGAGCAACAGGTAGCCATAGGTGAGCAGAATTTGGGTTGGGAGTTCCATGTCTCTCCATGGGATGATACCCGAACCCAATTCGATGCGGAGAGATGAAAAAGGGCCGCCCTGGGGCGGCCCTTTGGTCTGGAGATGGGGTTTTAGGGCTGGTCGACGGCGACCGGAGTAGCGGCCTCGGACTGCTGGGGGCCGCGGCCGACGAACCAGTTGCGATCCCAGAGGTTTTTGTAGAAGGCTCCGGTCAGCTCTGCCGCGCGGGGGCCGAAGGTGGGGCGGCCGCCTTCAAGGAAAAAGACAGTGACCAGGTTGCCCTGGGGGGTGTCAGAGAAGGAGACGAACCAGCCGAAGCGGGTTCCCTTGTCCGAACAGGTGCCGGTTTTGCCGAAGACGGGCAGCTCGTTGAAGCTGGCGCGCAGGCGGCGGGCGGTGCCGTACTCCACAGCGCCGGCCATGCCCTCCTGCATTTCAGGCACGAAGCGGGCGATGTCGAGGGTGCGCTTGACGCGCGGCTGGAAGGCGGTAAGTTGCTCCTGCGAAGTGGGATGCTGCAGGTAGTAGAGCGTGCCGCCGTTGGCCATGGCGGCGACGAATGCACCCAGCTGAAGCGGGGTCATGGAGACGCCCTGGCCGAAGCTGCACATGCGGCCTACGCCGCCCTCGTTGGCAGGAATGGCCTCGTCAGGATAGGCGCCAAGCTGCTCGCCTTCAATGTTGTATCCGGCCAGCTCACCGAGTCCGAACTGGTTGGCGTAGTGGTGCACGCGGTCAAAGCCCAGCTCGCGGCCCAGCTCTTCAAAGTAGAGATTGTTGCTCTTGGCCAACGCCTGGGTCATGTTCATGCGGAAGCCGTCGAGCTTGACCATGGTGTCCTTGTCGACGATGCCTTCAGACAGCGCGGCAAGGGCGACGGAGAGCTTGATGGTGGAGCAGGGCTCGGCGCCGGGCGAAAGAGCCAGCTTCTGGTTGACCATGGCGAGAATGCGGCCGTTGGAGGGGTCGATGACCACGGCGGTGCCATTCATGCCGTCCATGGCGTCAATGGCTGCCTGGCGGACAACGGGGTCTTCGCCGGTGGTAACGTCGTCGGCAAAGATATCGCCCTTGGCGAAGGAGCTGGCGGTGAAGCGCTCGTAGTAGCGGTGGCGGCGCACGTGCAGCGAAGCACGGCGCGGGCCGGCGGCTTTGCGCGAGACGGCAGCGCTGCCGCGGCGGGCCGATTTGGAGCGGGATGCGGCCTTCGACGAGGATTTGGCTTTGGCGGAGGAGCGGGCGGCGCGGGCCTTCGTGCCACTTTTCCGCGCGTGGGAGCCGTCGCTGAGCTTATGGCTCGACGAGCGGGGACGATGAAGATTTGGCGGGGTATTCAGCGCCAGCGATGGGGGTGCAGCGGGACCAAGGAGAGCGCAAATTGCCAACGACGCCAGCACGCAAGACAGTCTCATTCAGCCTGTTTCCTCTCAACCAACTAAGGATCACTTGCCATGCGTGTGGCCCACGGGCAAC
>DASVLI010000208.1:0-41127 GCA_036384955.1 Occallatibacter sp. | reverse complement strand
TTCCGCCGTGGGTGTGGAGATGCCGCGGAAGTCGACATAGCTCCCTTGCCCTACGCCCGCGGTGCCACCGCCAGCGCGAATGAAGCCATAGCGAACATCGTTGATAAGGTTGGGTTTGATGGTCCAGGTATGCCCGGCAATAATGCCACGGTTATTGGCGACGACCGTGCTCGCTGGTCCCTGGCCGGGGAACTGCTCGGAAGACGAGATGGCGTCCTTCTGGAGCTGGCCGCGAACAAAGATGCTCTGCGTGGCTGTGAGCTGGAAATCGAGCCGAGCGAGGTAGGTGTTCTGGCTCTGAGGATGAGGTGAAGAAAATGTGTAGGTGCCGAGGTTATAAGCCTGGCCACCGGAGGCGTCACCACCGACGGTGGGAACGTTTGCCGTAGGCATGGAGGCAAAGTAGTCCAGCACATTGGGATTCGGACCTGGAGGGTTGGGATAATCACTGGAATTGCAGACCACAGTGCAATCCTGGTCCAAGGTGGCTACATCGCCGGGCTGAAGCTGGATCCTGTCTCCATTGGCGTTCTGATAGGAGAGGATGCCGTTCTTGTAATCAGCGGTCGGCGTGGTCTCAGAGACCTGGGCATTCTCAGCCTGCCGCCATCCCTCGTAGTTCATGAAGAGGAAGAGCTTGTCCTTCTTGATGGGTCCGCCGAGGTCGGCACCGAAGATGTTGCGGATGTACTTGCCGGGGATGTTGGGATCACCGCTAGTCACCTGGGAGTTCTTGTTGAACCAGTCGTTGGCAACCCAAGTGGGGCGGTAGTACTCATACGCGGCGCCGTGGTACTTGTTGGTACCGCCCTTGGTCACCATGCTGACCTGTGCGCCCGAGGAGCGTCCGGAGTCTGCATTGCCGCCGCCGGTGACCACGCGGAACTCCTGCACGGAATCCTGCGTCTCACGCAGCACGCCGGTAAACGCCGCTCCGCTGATCTGGTCGTTGTTGTCGATACCGTCGAGGGTCACGTTGCCCTGATCGGAGCGGCCACCGTTGACCGCGCCGGTCCGGGAGTCGCTGGCCTGATCGGCCCCGGGCAGGTAGAGCACGCCGGGCTGGAGTGCCAGCAGGTCAGGCACGCTTCGAGTCTCAGTGGGAATGGCCTCAATCATCTCATTGCCCATCGAGTTACCGATGGAGGCATCTGAGGTATTGAGTGTCTGGGCTGTCGCCGAAACGTCGACCGTGACGGAGCTGGCTTGCACGCTTAGCGTGAAATCAATGGTGGCAGGCTGATTGACCAGCAACTGGGCGGTCTTCGACTGATCGCCAAAGCTGGAGGCCGAGACGGTGATCAAGTATTTCGAAGGAGGGATCTGCACGAACACGTACAGACCAGCAGCATTGGTCTCGGTGGTCTGGGTTGCGCCGGTGACTTGATTCGTGAGCGTGATGGTGGCTCCGGGGACGAGCGCGCCGCTGGGATCCTTGACCGCACCACGCAGGGACGTGGTGGCGGTTTGACCGTAAAGGACTGTGGCTGAGAAAAGGGTGCAGAACAGCACCCATCCGATATACAGACGTTTCACGTCGATGCCTCCCAAATAGCTTTGTTAGAGCGAATACAACCTGGCGTGCCACCCGGACTTGATCCGATGCAGCCTTGTTCCCAAAGGCGTTCATGGGGCAATGTGCAAACCCGCTCGTCGCTGAAGAACTCTGCTGGCGGGGTTATGAATAAAATCTGCCACAGGCCGCATAGGAACGCGGCTGGAGCTCTGCTTTGTTGCACGTTTGGAAAGATTCTCTTCAATACGGTACAAAGATTCAATAAAAAAATTACTGTACCAGCCCAAAGGATAGGCATTTGCGGTTACACCCAACGGTAATGCTGGCAACAAATTACTGCTGTTGCTGCTGCATTTGCTGCATGTCGATCATGGGCAGATTGTGCTCTGGGGGCTGCTGGGCGCGCTCGACAAGCACGGACCAGTCGTCTGGAATAGGCAGTTTGCGGTCCAGGGCGGGGGGCTGTTCACTGGCCTCAACATGCACGGCGACATAGAGTTCGCTGGCGGTTTTGCCGCGAAAGACGCCGTGGGTGGGCGGGACGTCGGCGTAGTCGCGGCCCACTGCGGCGCGGATGTGGCGGCGGTGAGTAACAAGATTATTGGTGGGATCAAAGCCGATCCAACCCAGATGCGGCATCAGCACATCGACCCAGGCATGGGTGGCGTCGGGAGTGGAGCGGTCCTGGTCTTCGCGGCTGCGATAGAGATAACCGGAGACATAGCGCGCCGGAATGCCGACATGGCGCAGCAGGGCAATCATGGTGTGCGCGAAATCCTGGCAGACGCCTTTGCCGCTGAGGATGGCCTCGTCGATGGGCGAGTCCACGCGGGTGTGGCTGGGCACGTACTCAAAATATTCATAGAGACGGCTATTGAGCTCGTGGACAAGCATGAGGGGATCGTCGCGGCGGACCACGTCGAGTTTTTGGGCCAAGCCGACCAGCGCCGGTGTTTCGAGGGCGAATGTGCTGGGCAGCAGCATCTCGCGGTAGTCGCCGGAATCGATGAGATTGTCGAGCGAGGACCAGGCATCGGGCGACAGGAAGCTGGGAATATTGGGCTGCTCCTGCACTTCGACCACGGACTCGGCAACGATGACCAGCTGGTTGTGTTCGCCGGGGATGTCGAAGTGCTGCACGTTGTTGCCGAGGTGATCACGATAGCTGAAGACGCGGCAACGAGGACTGACCGAAAGGGAGAAGGAGAGGCAGTGCTGGTGCGAGTCCGAGCGCGGGTGCATGCGTGTCTCCATGATGCTTTCGCTGATCGGGTGATCGTAGCGGAAACGCGTGAGGTGCCGGATGGAGAAGAAGTTCATGAGCCTTATCCCAGGTGCTAGATGGCGAGCGCGGACTGAATGGAGTAGTGGACGTAGAAGCGGTAGACCATCTCGTGAATGCGGAGGCACTGCTCGCGAATACTGTGCAGGAATGCCGCGGTGTCGGAGGTGAGGATTTCGCCGATGGTAGTGTAGCCGAGCATGGCATGCAGGCGGCCTATGCCAGCGGTGAGCTCGTCTGCGACGCGGCGACCGCCGGTGCGCTGAATCGAATCGAGCGCCTGGCGGATGCCTTCGACGGTGTAACGAATGGCGTGGGGAAAGTCGTTGTTGAGGAGCAGAAACTCAAGCACCCGGTCAGAGGAGATGTCGGCGGTATAGACCTGACAGTAGGCTTCAAAGGCCGTGCAGCAGCGCAGCAGGCCAACGAGTTCAAGATACTGGTTGCCGGAATGCTCGCGCTCCGGCGAGGCGAACAACATGGGCTGAAAAACCTCAAGCAGCGTGGCCGTGGCGTAAGCCCGCTCCAGATAGCGGCCGAGGCGGATGAACTGCCATCCCTGCCCGTGAATCATGGTTGTGTCTGTAATGCCCTTGAAGAGGTAGATGCCGTCGGTGACCTGGGCCAGCGCATCGCTGACGTTGGTGCGGAACTCGGTTTCAGCGTGGGGCGAGTGTATCTGGTGGTAGAGGCGATTGAGGCGCTGCCACTGCTCAGTGGAGATTTCCTCGCGCACCTGGCGGGCATTTTCGCGCGCGGCATTGACGCAGAAGGTGACGGAGGCGCGATTGAAATTGTCGAAGAGCAGGCGGTGAGCCATGGAGTCGATGTTGCCATTCCACTCCAGACCATCGACTTTGCCCAGCGCGGCCACCAGGCGCTGCCAGCGCAACTCCGCACTGACTGATCCGGCGTCGAGCATCAGGCCCATGGTGACGTCGAGTTGGCGCACGGTGTTCTCCGCCCGCTCGAGGTAGCGGCTCATCCAGTAGAGACTGTCGGCAACGCGTGAAAGCATCGTCGTACTCTCCCGAACACCGTATTTGATTCCTACTCCAGAACCCATGTGTCCTTGCTACCGCCGCCTTGCGATGAGTTGACGACCAGCGACCCTTTTTCCAGGGCCACGCGCGTCAAACCACCGGGCACAATGTTTACCTTGTCACCAAACAGGATGTAGGGCCGCAAGTCCACGTGGCGCGGCTCCAGATGATCGCCAATGAGGCAGGGCGCGCGCGAGAAATCGAGCGTGGGCTGGGCAATGTAGTTGCGTGGATTGGCCTGAATCTGCAGGGCGAACTCCTCGCGCTGCCGCGCGGTGGAGTGCGGCCCAATGAGCATGCCATAGCCGCCGCTTTCGCCGACGGCCTTGACCACCAGCTTGTCGAGATTGGCGAGCACATGGTTCCGCTCTTTGTCCTCGGTCATCAGATAGGTCTCGACGTTGTTCAAAATGGGATCTTCGTCGAGGTAGTAGCGGATGATGCGCGGCACGTAGGCATAGAGAGCCTTATCGTCGGCCAGGCCGGTACCGAATGCGTTGGCCACGGTGACATTGCCGGCGCGATAGGCATTGAAAAGGCCGGAGCAGCCCAGCGATGAGTCGGAGCGGAAGACGAGCGGATCGCTGAAGTCGTCGTCCACGCGGCGATAGATAACGTCGACGCGGCGCAGGCCGTCGGTGGTGCGCATGTAGACGATGTTGTCGTGGGTGACCAGGTCGCGGCCTTCCACCAGATCGATGCCCATTTGGCGGGCCAGATAGGTGTGCTCGAAGTAAGCGGAGTTGAAGACGCCGGGCGTGAGCAGAACGATGTTGGGCTCGGGGCGGCCCTCCGGCGCAAGCGAGCGCAGCGTGGAGAGCAGAAGCTGCGGATAGTGCTCGATGGGGCGGACGCCGTAGCTATGGAACAACTGCGGGAAGGTGCGCTTCATGACGCGGCGGTTGGTGAGCATGTAGCTGACGCCGGAGGGCACGCGCAGATTGTCTTCGAGTACGACGAATTCGCCGTTGTTCAGGCGGAGCAGATCGGAGCCGACCACCGCGATGTAGATGTTGCGCGGCACCTGCAGGCCGCGCATCTGGCGGCGATAGTGCTTGCAACTGTATACCAGCTCGTGGGGAATGATTTTGTCGCTGAGAATGCGGGCTTCAGAGTAAACGTCGCGGAGGAAGAGATTGAGTGCGGTGATGCGCTGGGTCAGGCCGCGCTCGATGCGGTCCCACTCCTGCGAGGTGACGAGGCGCGGCAGCAGATCGTAGGGAAAGATGCGCTCGGTGCCTTCTTCGCGGCCGTAGACGGTGAAGGTGATGCCCTGGGTGAGGAAGGATAGCTCGGCGGATTGCTTGACGCGCTTCAGTTCGTCCTGCGGCAGGCGGGCCAGCGTCTCACCCAGCGCGCGGTAGTGCTGCCGGACATCGCCGCCCGGTTCGCGCATCTCGTCGAAGGCATGGTCGAGCGGATAGTCGCCGTAGAGTGTTTCCAGTTCCGCTGGATGGCCTGCACTCATGAGGGAGCGAGAGTCCTTTAACGCGAAGTCAAGGCGCCCGTGCCGGAGAGTCCTTCGCACCCCGGAGACAGAAACTTCGTCTTCCGCCCAGATGCTTGATTCCGAACGCGGTTTTACCTTGTTTCCTAGCTTTAACATACGCGGCATAAATGCGCCATCAGGAAACCCGGCCGGGCAGCAGGCTTTACCCTAGCTTTCAGGAGATTTCCTTCACATGCGTATCCGTGTTCTTTCAGCACTTCCCTTTCTAGCTTGCGTGTGGATGCTGGCGCCTGCCGCACACGCGCAGACGCCGATCCGAATCACCGCGGACCTGACTGACGCGCCGCGCAAACTTTTCCACGCGGAGATCGATGTGCCGGTGAAGCCCGGCCCGGTGACGCTGGTTTCGCCGGAGTGGATTCCGGGGCATCACATGCCGTCGGGCCCGGTTGCGGACATTTCCGGCGTGGTGTTCACGGTGGATGGAAAGACGATTCCGTGGAAGCGCGACGATGTGGACCTATATGCATACCACGTGACCGTGCCGCCGGGCGCGACCACGCTGCATGTGCACCTGGACTGCATTGTGAATCGGCGCGTCTCACAGAAGATGGCCGGGCTGGAGTGGGAGAGCCTGATGCTGTATCCGGCGCACACGCCGGTGCGCGAGATTCCGATTCAGCCCTCGGTGAAGGTGCCGGATGGCTGGGGTATTGGCACGGCGTTGAAGCCGGTGAGCACGGGTTCGTATCCGGTGCCCGCCGCGGGCGCTATCACCACATTCGCGGTGACCAACGTTGAGCAGCTTGAGGACTCGCCGATTATCACCGGCCAGTACTTCCATGAATATCCGCTGGCGCCGACGATTTCTCCGAAGCACTATCTTGATGTGGCTGCCGATTATCCGGAGGACGCCGCGTTGCGTCCCGCGGTGCTGGCCGAGGTGGCCAACCTGGTGCGTGAGGCCGACGCGCTTTACGCCTCGCACCACTACGACGAGTATCACTTTCTGCTGACGCTCTCCGATGTGGCCGGTGGCATGGGCCTGGAGCATGGGCAGTCGTCAGACAATGGCGTGGGCGAGAAGGGGCTGTCGAGCGATGCGCAGATGCTGCCCATGGCCGACCTGCTCTCGCACGAGTTTACGCACTCGTGGAACGGCAAGTATCGGCGGCCTGCGGGGCTGTATCAGCCGGATTTTGCCACGCCGATGCAGGGCTCGATGCTGTGGGTGTATGAAGGCATGACGCAGTATCTGGGCGAAGTGCTGGCCGCGCGCTCTGGCTTGAAGACGCCGGAGCAGTTCCGCGACAGCGTGGCCATGGTGGCCGCAGAGTTGGATGCGACGATGGGACGCACGTGGCGGCCCACGGTGGACACCGCAGTAGCGGCAAGTATTCTGCGCAGCAATTCGCCGGCGTGGAACAACTGGCGGCGCGAGCAGGACTACTACTACGAAGGCCTGATGCTGTGGCTCGACGCGGACACGCTGATTCGTGAGCAGACCGGCAATAAGAAATCGCTGGACGACTTCCAGAAGATTTTTCTGGCCAAGGGCGGCAACACCGGGCCGCTGATTGTGCCGTATACATTCGATGAAGTTGTGGCGGATCTGAACCAGGTGGCTCCATATGACTGGGCGAAGTTTCTGCATGAGCGCGTGGACCAGATTAACGCGCATGTGGACACGGCGGGCATTGAGCGCGGCGGCTACAAGCTGGTCTATAAGGAAGAGCCGACCAAATCCGAGCAGACGATGGACCAGGCTTCGATGCGGCGCGGCGGATTGCCGGGCTTCTGGTACTCGCTGGGACTTGAGCTGCGCAGCGATGGGCGCATTGGCGATGTGTTGTGGAACGGCCCCGCGGACAAGGCACGGCTGGCGCCGGGGTACAAGATTATCGCAGTGAATGGCGAAATCTTCTCTGGCGACGCGCTGCACAAGGCCGTGCGTGCGGCGAAGACGAGCACTGAGCCTATCCACCTGATTGTGCAGGCGGACAACTTTGTGCATACGGCGGACGTGGATTACCACGGAGGCGAGCGCTACCCCGCACTGGAGCGCACGGCCGGCACGTTGGCGTATATGGACGATATCGCCAAGCCGCTGACGACGCCCGAAAAGGCGCCGGAGGTCAAGAAAGACGGCGAGTAGTTTCGCTGTGACGCAACACGGAGCGGAGACGGCTTCGCCTCCGCTGCCCATGGAGCGCTACCATAGCCTGAACCCTGAGGAGACCACGTAAACGATGCGAATTCGCGCTGGATTGTCTGCTGTTTTGTTGACTGCCCTGGTTGCCTGGCTGCCGCTTGCCGCGCAGCAGGCCGTGCCCGATGCGCCGAAAGAAGACTTCGTCCGCTCGCATTACACCAAGTATGAGTACCGCATTCCCATGCGCGACGGAGTGAAGTTGTTCACCGCGGTGTATGTGCCGAAGGTTTCGGCCTTCCCTGCCGATGCCGGGCCATATCCGTTCATGATGGACCGCACGCCGTACAGCGTCGGGCCTTATGGAGTGGATCAGTATCCCAAGCATCTGGGGCCGAGTCAGGAGTTCGAGAAGGGCGGCTACATCTTTGTGTATCAGGATGTGCGCGGCCGCTGGATGAGCGAGGGCGAGTTCCAGGAGATGCGTCCGCACATCGACGACAAGAAGTCGGCCAAGGATGTGGATGACGCCTCTGACACCTACGACACGATTGAGTTCCTGCTAAAGCATGTGGAGAACAACAACGGCAAGGTGGGCATCTGGGGCATCTCGTACCCTGGCTTCTACACTTCCGCGTCCATCATCGACTCGCACCCGGCGCTGGTGGCGGCCAGTCCGCAGGCGCCGATGACCAACCTCTTCATGGGTGACGATGGCTATCACGGCGGCGCATTCATGCTGGAGGCGAACTTCGGTTTCTATGCCTTCTTCAAGCCGTCGAAGAATCCGGAGACACCGCGCGAGACGCCGGGCTTTGAGTTCGGCACGCCGGATCATTATCGCTTCCACTTGAACGCGGGCAGCCTTTCAGAGTTGGAGAAGAATTACCTGAAGGGTTCGAACTGGCTGTTCAACGACCAGTTCAAGCACGATACGTTCGATGCGTACTGGAAGGCGCGCGACCTCTCGCAGCACATGAAGAATGTGAAGTGCGCGGTGCTGGTGGTGGGCGGCTGGTACGACGCCGAGGATTTGAGCGGCCCCTACGGAACCTTTTACGCGATCAACAAATTCAACCCCAGCACGCATACCATGCTGGTGGAAGGCCCGTGGGTGCACGGCGGCTGGGCGCGCGGCGATGGCGACCACCTGGGCGACGTGAGCTTTAACTCCAAAACTGGCGAGTACTTCCGCGAGAACGTGCAGTTCCCTTTCTTCGAGCATTATTTGAAGGGCAAGGGCGCCGAGCAGCCGAAGGCCGTAGTGTTTGAGACCGGCACCAACGTGTGGCGCAAGCTGGATACGTGGCCGCCAAAGAATGCCGCAGCGAAGACGCTCTACTTCCACGCCGGCGGAAAACTCAGCTTTGACGCGCCGACCGAAGCGGCCAGCACGGATGAGTATGTCAGCGACCCGGCGCATCCGGTGCCGTTTGTGGGCTACACCACGGACACGGTGCCGCAGCGCTATATGGTGGACGATCAGCGTTTCGCCAGCTACCGGCCCGATGTGCTGGTGTACGAGACCGAACCGCTGCAGGAGGACGTGACAATTGCTGGACCGATTTCGCCCAAGTTGACGATTGCCAGCACCGGCACGGATTCGGACTTTGTGGTGAAGCTGATCGATGTGTATCCGGAGGATTATCCGGATGGGGACGACTCGCGCAGGCCGAACAAGCGCATTCTGGATGCGCCTCCGCTGCAGATGGGCGGCTACCAGCAGATGGTGCGCGGTGAACCTTTCCGCGCGAAATTCCGTAACAGCTGGGAGAAGCCCGAGCCGCTGACGCCGGGTGCGAAGACTGCCATCAAGTTTGAAATGCCCGACCTCTACCACACCTTCCGCCGCGGTCATCGCATCATGGTGCAGGTGCAGAGCTCGTGGTTCCCGCTCACGGATCGCAATCCGCAGACGTTCACCGACATTCCATTCGCAAAGCCGGAAGACTTCAGGAAAGCCACGGAGACGGTCTTCCACCAGAAAGATGCAGCCTCTGGCGTTGAAGTGCTGGTGCTGCCGCAACCCTGAACTGAAGTTCGTTAGTGAGGTAGACGATGCAAAGCAAAATCCTTCGCACTCTCGCGGTGCTGCCGGCGGCGTTGCTGCTGGCAGCCATTCCCGCACGTGCCGCAGAAGAAGGCATGTGGACGTTCGACAATCCGCCGCTGAAGCAACTGGCGGCGAAGTACAACTTCCATCCCTCGCAGCAGTGGCTGGACCATTTGCGCCTGGCAAGCGTGCGATTGAACGATGGCGGGTCGGGATCGTTTGTGAGCCCGAACGGCCTGCTGCTGACCAATCACCATGTGGCGCGCGGACAGTTGCAGAAGAACTCGTCAGCCGAGCACGACTATCTGCGCGACGGCTTCTATGCGGCCACGCAGGACCAGGAGATGAAGTCGGCTGACCTGGAAATAAACGTGCTGGTGGGCATGGAAGATGTAACCGCGCGCGTGCAGGGCGCGGCCAAGGGCATTGCCGACAAGGCCAAGGCGTTGAAGGCGCGCGAAGCCGCGGTTGCCGCAATCGAAAAGGAAAGCAAGGACAAGACCGGCCTGCGTTCGGATGTGGTTTCGTTCTACCAGGGCGGCGAGTACTGGCTGTATCAGTACAAGGCGTACACCGACGTGCGGCTGGTTTTTGCGCCGGAGCAGCAGGCGGCATTTTTTGGCGGCGACCCGGACAACTTCACCTATCCGCGCTACGACCTGGATATGGCGATATTCCGCGTGTACGACAATGGCAAGCCGCTGAAGACTGACAACTATCTGAAGTGGAGCGCGAAGGGCGCGGCGCCCGGCGAATTGATTTTCATCTCCGGCCATCCTGGCTCAACCTCGCGGCAGGACACCGTGGCTGAGCTGAAGATGGAGCGCGACGTGGTGGACCCCGGCGTGACCGAGTATCTGAAGCGCCGCATTGCCGCGCTGCAGGCCTTTGGCGCGAAGGGCGAGGAGCAGCAGCGAATCGTGGGCAGCACCATTTTCTACATGCAGAACAGCCTGAAGGTGTATGAAGGCCGCGCGGTGGCGCTTGCGGACAAGGCCATTCTGGCGAAGAAGGAGGCCGATGAAGCCGACTTCCGCACCAAGGTGAATGCAAATCCCGAGTGGAAGAAAGAATATGGCGACGCGTGGGACACGATTGCAGCCGCCGAGGAAAAGGTGAAGCCGGAGATCAAGGGGCAGATTTTCCGCCGCACCGACAGCAACCTTTTCAGCTACGCGCGCATGATTGTGCAGTACGTGGCGGAGATCAAAAAGCCCGATGGCGAGCGCCTGCAGGGCTATCACGAGGCAGGATTGCAGTCGTTGATGCTGCAACTGCTTTCGCCCGCGCCAATCAGCAAAGAAGGCGAAAAGCTGAACATGTCCACGGCACTTAATCTGGCCGTGGAGAAGCTGGGCGCGGACGATCCGTATCTGCACACGCTGCTGCAGGGCGGTGATGTGGACACGGTTGTGAACACGCTGGTGGACGGCACCAAGCTGAGCGATCCGGCCTTCCGCAAGTCGCTGATCGATGGCGGCGAGGCAGCTGTGAAGGCCTCCACCGATCCGATGATTGTTGCCGCGTTGCGCACCGATCCGATTGTGCGCGCCTCGCAGCAGCGGATGCGTGACACCATCGCCAGCGTGATTACACCGGCGGGAGAGAAGCTGGGCACGGCGCGCTTCCTGGTCTACGGGAAGAACACCTATCCCGACGCGACGTTCACGCTGCGGCTGAGCTACGGCACGGTTGACGGCTATCCGTACAACGGCACCATCGCGCCGCCGTTTACCACCTTCTACGGGCTGTACGACCGGGCGGCAAGCTTCAGCAACAAGCCGCCGTTCGACCTGACGCCGAAGGAAGTTGCAGCACGCGACAAGATTGACCTGTCGACTCCGTTCGACTTTGTGAGCACGGGCGACATCATCGGCGGCAATTCGGGCTCGCCTGTGGTGAACCGCAACGGCGAACTGGTGGGGCTGATTTTCGACGGCAACATTGAATCGCTGGCCGGCGATTATGTGTACGACGGCTCGAAGAATCGCGCGGTGGCAGTGCACTCGGCGGGCATGATGGAGGGACTGCGCAAAATTTATGGTGCCAATGCCCTGGCCGACGAGCTCGAAGGCAAGTAGCTTAGGCAATCAAAACGGCGCGGGCCTGTAGAGGCTCGCGCCGTTTTGTTTTGTGCGTGATTATGCCTGCTGTGCTGCACCGCGGCCATGCAGGACAGGCAACAGCGCAACAATCAGCAGCAGCGCGGCGGGAATAACCAGCATGCCCATGCGCAGGCTGCCGGTGGTTTGCGAAATCATTCCGGCTGTCCATGGGAGCACAGAGCCGCCGAAGCCGGCGGTGGCAAGAATCCAGCGTGAGTCGGCCGAGTGGCGCGCGCGGGCAAAGAAACCCGCCAGCAGTAATGGATAGATGGGCGCGAGCGACGCGCCGAGCAGCAGCATGGCGCCTGCGCGCGCGATTGGATTGGGCGCGGCAAACAGAATGGCAGCCGCAAGGAGCGCGGCAAACAGCGCTCCGCGCAGCACGCGCGCGGGCCGGGCCTGCAACAGCAAGAACGAGAAGACTCCGCGCGAAATCAAGAAACCGGCCCAGTAGAACGAGGTGGCGTACACTGCCAGCACCATACCGGAACTCGACGAGCGCAGTGCGTAGGTGGTGAGCCACGCGGTTGAAGTGTTTTCAATGCCCACCTGAAGGAACGTGGCAAGGCAGAAGAGCAGGATGAGCCACAGAACGGCATTGCCGGACGGGATAGCGTGGTCCGACGCGGGTTCCGGCGACTCGCGCAGGCCAAGCAAGCATGCCAATGAACTGAGTAGCGCGACGGCGGCGATGACGAGATATGCGGCTTTGTAGCTGTGGTGCTGCAGCACCTGACCGGCGAGCAGTGGAGACAAAAGCGCACCGCAGCTCCATGTGAAATTGAGCAGCGTGAGAATGGCGGCGCGACGCTGCTGCCAGTTGCGTCCCGCATACATGCTGACGGCCGACATGGGCATTCCCACGCTGATGCCGAAGAGCAGAAATGCTACCGGCAGAAGCGAGCGCGAGGCCAGCGCTACTCCGCAGCCACAAACGGCCATGCCAAGAAAGCCCGTCGACAGCAGGCGCACGTAGCTGCCGCGGCACAGCAGCGCGCCAATGGCGGAGCCGCCAAAGTAGAGCAGAAATAGCATGCCCGCCTGGCCGTCGTTGAGCTGAAAAGTGGCCGACAGCGACGGCATAAGCGCGCCGCCAATGACGTGCGCGATGCCGGTGACGGCAAAGACCGCGTGCAGGATGAGTTGCGCCTTCAAGCCTGTGGCCGGCTCGCCTGTACGCACGCCGGTCAGCCTCTTTTGACGCGAGCGCGCTTGGGGTTCGGCGGGCAGGTAGACTCGCGAATGATGAGTTCGGGATGGATGGGCAGCACGTCTGGAAAGGAGGCCTGGCCGCGAATGCGCTGCAGCAGTACGCGCGCTGCCACACGGCCCATTTGCGTCAGGGGCTGGCGAATGGTGGTGATGCTTGGATTGTGGAAGGCCGCGCCCTGAATATCGTCGAAGCCAATAACGGAAATATCGTCGGGGACCTTGAGGCCGTGATTGGTGAACGCGCGGATGGCGCCGATGGCAGAGACGTCGTTGTAGCAGACGATGGCGGTGAAATCGCCGCCGCGCTCGATGAGCTGATTGGCTGGCTCAAAGCCGAGCTCTGGCGTGGAGACGCGAAGATGCAGATCGACGGTGAGCTCGGGCGGAACGGTCAGCTTCAAATCGCGAGCCACGGCCATCAGGCACTTCCAGCGGTCGTCGGCATCGGAGCTGTGGCTGCCGCCGCGCATGAAGGCGATGCGGCGGTGGCCAAGCTGATAGAGGTGGCGCAGCGCGAGTTCGGCGGCGCGGCGCTGGTCAAGCACGATGTTAGTAACGCCTTCAAGCTTGCGATGGCCGGCCACGGCAACCGCGGGCAACGTGGGGCTGCTGGCCAGAGTCGTGTCGATGAGAATGAAGCCTTCGACTGAGCGGTCCATCAGCAGGCGCGGGTACTCTTCGATCAAATCCGGTTTGCGATGATGACTTGCGGTGAGGTAGAAGTAGCCCTCTTCGAGCAAGAACTCCTCGGCGCCGCTCAGCACTTCGGAGGCATAGTGGTCGCTCAGCTCCGGCACCAGAACGCCCACGGTGAAGGACTGACGCTTGCGCAGCGAGCGTGCGTAAAAGCTGGGCCGGTAGTCAAACTTGGCCGCAGCCTCAATCACGCGGTCGCGCGTTTCCTGCGGAATGGAGCGGACGCCAGGCGCGTTGTTGAGGACCAGCGAGATGGTGGCTGGCGAAAGGTTCAAATACTCGCCCAGCGTACGCAGGCTGATGGGCTGGCGGGTTTGCCCTTCCGCGTCTGATTTTCTTGGCCTTGCCATGCACTCCAGTTGTAGCACCGCAGGCGAGGGTTCCGATAGCCGCAAAGCCTGCGCATGAACACTGTTTACCGCCAAAGCCACGCCGCATCGACTAGGATGGAGGGCAGCCTGAGGGCGCGCACGGATGCGAAACGTACTCAGGCCACCACATCCGTGACTGATTCCCCTCAATGGAGAGATCACATGCACGTCACAACGCGCCGTCAGTTTCTGCAGTCCATTCCGGTTGCCGTTGCCGCCGGGTCTGCCCTGTTTGCCGGGCGCACCGCGAGCGCTACGCCGTTTGGATTGCCCATCGGTTTGCAGCTTTACTCCGTGCGCGAGCTGTTGCCTCACGATTTTGACGGCACGCTGAATCAGGTGGCTGCGTTGGGCTATACCGAAGTGGAGGCGGCCGGCTACTTCGGACGCAGTGCCGCGGAGGTGGCGCGCTCGTTTCGCGCTGCGGGGCTTCGTTGTCCCAGCGCGCACTATTCCTACTTCGACCTGGCCGCCGGCTTCGACAAACTCCTGGCGTTCAACCACGATGTCGGCGTGGAGACCATCATCTGCTCCTTTCCGGGCTTCAAGAACCCGGAACGGCTTAAGGACCGCACAATGCGGACTGTGCTCACGTCGTTCACCGTGGACGACTGGCTTTGGAACGCGGAGCAGTTCAACGCGATGGGCGCCAAGGCGAAGGCTGCCGGGATGCGCTTTGGCTACCACAACCACACGATGGAGTTCCATGCAGATGGCGGCATGATGCCGTTCGACGCTCTCGTCGAGCACACCGACCCCGGACTGGTGACGTTTGAGCTGGACTGCGGCTGGGTGATGGTGGGCGGCGGAGACCCGGTCGCGTATCTTGAGCGCTATGCAAACCGCATTTCCATGCTGCACGTGAAGGACTTCAAAAAGACAGCGAAGCCGGGATCGATTCTTGAGCCTCCGCCCGCGGCGGAGCTGGGCACGGGATCAATCGATTACCACCCCATTTTTGCCGCCGCGCGCAAGGCTCACTTGACACATATTTTTGTGGAGCAGGAGGCGTTTAATCTGCCGCCGATGCAATCGCTCAAAATGGACATCGACTATTTGAAGGCATTTCCGGCCTGATGGAGACGTCTGTCGGGTGCGGCACAGCTGATCTTGGGCCAAAGGTACGGTAAACTGAGTGCACGAGCCATTCCGCGGAGGGATGGGTGAGCGGTTGAAACCGGCGGTCTTGAAAACCGTTGAACTCGAAAGGGTTCCGGGGGTTCGAATCCCTCTCCCTCCGCCATTGCATGCAGCATGCGCTCGCTGAGCGCTCGCATGAGTATCGACCGATCGATGGCGCGTAGACGTATTTTCTTTCCTCGGCGCGCTCTATCCCAGCAGGGCGTTCAGCTTTGACATCACCTGAAAGGCGTCGGCGATGTAGACGACGTCGGCCTTGCCGCGCGTCCAGCCGCAGTTGGGATCGAGGCTGATGGCGCGCCGGTCGCCGACGAAGCGCCAACCGACCACATGCGGCTCCTCGCCGTGGCAGCAGGTGGAAAGCCCCTTGGCGTGGCGCGGGGTTGAGCCGGTTTGGCCCACTTGATGCAGATGAGTGAGGAACGGAAGAACGGGCTCGCCCTCGCCGCCCTGATCGACCAGCGACTTGGAGCTGCCGAGCGAAGCGCCCGAGGCGCGCAGGAAGGCGAGAATATGCTCGCCTGCTTCGGCAGCGTGGATTTGTCCGTCGGGCTGCTTCTTGGTCCAGCCTGCGCCGGCGACAAACAGCAGCTTCGCGTCGGGGCGAATGGTTCCGGTTCCACCGTGCTCCGGTGAGCGCACACCGTGGACCGTGGTGCGCAGCGTGGGCAGCGCAACGGCGATCTGTTCCACCTGCGCCGTGCCGGCTTCGCCTGCAAAGGCCGCGCGTGTTCCGGCATCGAGCAGCAGAAACCAAGGCAGCGCGGTGCGCGCGAAATCGGCTTCCATGCGCTGGCGATAAAACCAGCGCTTGACCTCAACGGCGTCTGTGCCGGCAATCGCTACGATGTGCGTGTCGATACAGCCGCCCACGCGATGCGCAGCCGCAGCCATGATGCGGGCAAAGCGCGCGCTGTGCGGCGCAAGCACGATTCCGGGTTTTGCCGCGCGCACAATTGCTTCGCACGCCGCCGCATCGCTGGCGAAACGCGGCTGCGCGAAGGCCTCGCCACTGACGGCGAGCACACGCGCGCCGGCTGAGGCAACGCTGTTGGCTGCACTCTGCGGGTCTTCGCCCACAATGCCGATGAGGAGCGCCACGCCCAGGCGCGCAGCCAGCTCCGCACCCGCGGCCACGGCTTCAAGCGATGCCTTGCTGAGCGCCGCGCCGGTTTCGTCGCAATGAGTCAGTACGAGAATGGGTTCCATTACTCCGCTCCAATCCACTCGACGAGTTCGCGAGCGATTTCGTCCGGCGTCATATCCTTCACCACGCGCGTGGTGCGCTGCTGGCTGGGCAGGTTGACCGCGGCGAAGCGCAGGCCGCTCGCGTCAAGCGTGACCGGCCTGGCCTTTTGCAGTGCCGGCATGATGGTGCGCATGTTGGCCATGCCCACCTGCGGATTGTTGCGCGGCTCGGCGAGATTGCCGGTGGCCCAACCAAATACCGCCGGCGCACCGGCGCAGACGGACACCTGATGCTTGCCGCCTTCTACGCGCTCGAGCACTTCAAACGAGCCATCCTCGTGCACATCGATGCGGTCCACGCCCTGGAATTGATCGGCAATGCCGAGCCGTTCGCCGGCGAGTTGAAGGGTTACGCCAGCGCCGCGCGTGGCCGACTCCCATCCGCCAAAGAGCAATAGCTTGGTCTGGTCCAGGCCGGGAATGGCGCTGATGGCCGCGGCCAGCGCGGCCGCAGTGGCGTGCGCGTCGGTAAAGCCGCCGATGGGCCCGTCGATGGGCACCAGCTCGAAGGTTGCCTTCTGCGCCACGGTCATCATCAACTGCTGCAGCTTTCCTTTGGGGCCCAGCGAAACCAGCCATACCTTGCTGCCCGTATGCGCGGCGGCCAGATGTGCGGCCTCATAGAGAGCGCTCGCCGCCCATGGGTCCAGCACGGCAGGCAGCAGCATTTCGTTTTTGATTTCCGGTCCCTTCGGCCCCATGTTGGGCGCGAGTGTTTGCAGGGGATCGGGCACGATGCCTGCGCAGACGACGATGTGAAATTGGTTGAGCATGTCTCTTCTCTTGGTTTGAAGTGAGCGGTTCACGAGCGGCGGCGTCAGTTCTCCGCCGAGTGCAAGCCCCCCGAGCCAGCCACAAATTCGATGTTGCCGTGCTCGTCATCGGGCGAGTGCGCGCAGTTCCACAGGCACGCACCGCAGTGCACACACTTCTCGCGCTCGAAGGCGGGCAGGCCGTCGGCGCCGGCGGCAATGGCCTGGCCGGAGCACATGGAGATGCAGGTTTTCTGCGCGCAGGACTCGCACAGCTTCTTGTCGATGAAGCGTACGTGGTCGGCATAGCCGGGCATGGCCTGCACCTTGCCGCCCATCAGCAGCGCGTCCTGCTGCGTGACAAGCAGCGTGCCGTCGTACAAAATCTCGGGCCAGCCGCGCGCGCTGAGCAGCGCATCGTGCACGGGACGATTCTCCGCGGCGGCAAGAACCTCTGCCTGATGCACCGTCGCACTGGCGCGCTCGGCCTGCGTGTTGGGATGTATCTGCTGGTGCGCTGGAGGCACCTTCGACTTGATGGAGAGGCGGCCCGCCGTAAGACCGGCCAATCCCATGCCGATCATGCCGCGGATAAAGCCCGCATGAAATCCATCGCGCGCATGCTCGGCCTGGTCCACACCGCTCTGCACCCAACTGGCACGGCGGCGCGCTTCGTAAGTGCGCACCAGATTCTGCTGCGTAAACTCCTGTCCTTCGCGCAGCAACTCGAGCACGGCTTCGCCTAACTGCGCGCCGGTGGTCCACGCCTCGTCCACACCGGAGTTGGTGAGCATGTTTGTTGAGCCGGAGCCCTCGCCAATGCGCGCAAAGCCATGGCCGGTGAGGAATGGCTCGCCGTGCTTGCCCGATTCTTCCAGCGACTTGGCGCCCCACGAGCGCAGAGTGCCGCTTTTCAGGTGCTGCCACAGCAGCGGGTGCTGGATGTAGTGCTGCAAGTATCTGTACGCGGTGCGCTCTGCGTCGCCGAGCCAAGACGGCACAAAGATGCCCACCGATGCCAGCCTGTCTGGATGCACGTAGAGAAAGCCGAAGATTTCCGGCTCCGGAAATCCAAAGGTGTGCCAGACCGTGCCCTGCTTCAGCTCGGTGTTCTCGGGCAGCTCGATGACAAACTTCATGCCCAGCGCCCAGTCGCGCTGCTGGCCGCGCTTGAAGCGCTGATTGAGGTCGCGGCCCACAGCGCCTACAGGCCCGTCACCCACCACGGTCAGGCGCGCGTGCACATCCATGCCGGGCATAAAGCCCTCGGCCGGCGCGCCGTCTTTGTCCACGCCCTGATCGGCCAGGCGAATGCCAAGTATCGCGGGCTGCTCCGCGCCCTCTACAAAAATCGGCGCACTCACAGGCGTGCCGGGCCAAATTTGCACAAGACCGCTGGCCATGATGTGCGAGGCGACCCACTGATTGAACTGGCCGATGGAAAAGATCATGCCGCCATGCTTGTTCAGAAAAGCCGGCGTCCAGGGCAGTTCGAAGGCGTGATTCTTTGCGGCGAGGCGCAACACCGCATCGGCCGCGCGCAGCGTGAATGAGCGTTTGCTGGCGCCAATCGGGTCGAGCAGATAGAAGATGTGCTCTTCGGTGATTGCCGAAGCCATCGGAATCTCAGCCGGATCAAGCGTGGGAAAGCTGGCGCGAATGCCTTTGGCGCGCGAGACAACGCCGCTGACGCCAGAGGCAAGATCGTCGGCACGCTCGTAGCAGAGCACCTGCAGCGGCATGCCGGGCATGGTCTTGCTCTCGAAGGCCGCGTCGCCGGGATTCTCTGTCCACGCCTTTGTGAGCGTGGTCAAAAATCCGCCCGTCGCTGGACCAAAGCCGACGCAGGCGATGTCGACTTCCATCGTCTGGCGCTCTATTTCGACGGGCTGTGGATCCGAACTCATGCAGGCCCTGCCTGCGGATAATCCAGAGCCTCGGGAATCATCACTTTGCTTACGGTCTCCGCAGCGCGATCCTTGGCCAGGCGCGTGCCGGTCAGGCAGGTGGTCAGCTTGCTTTGCAAGCGCAGGAACTCGCTGGTTCCCGCGCAGCCCGCGCAGGGACCGGCCTTCTCCGGATGGGTTCCGTTGATGGCAACCACATCTGTAGCCATGGCGAGGATGCCGGGCATGGTCTCTTCCAGCTCTTCAAGCTCGCCGGCCATAAAGCACTGCGCGCTTCCGCAGGAATCCCACGCGGCGTGGCGCGTATAGCCGAAGACCAGCTCGGCGCAGATGCGCGAAACCTCGCCAGCGGCCTGCGCAGCCTGGGTGTGGCACAGGTCGCTGAGGAACTGCACGGTGCCTTCAAGGCCTTCGGCTGCTTCGGCGCTTTCGCCGCCGCGCTTTTCAAGCTCCAGCACGTCCAGAATCTGGCAGCGCGAAGCAACGAGCCAGCTCAGCGCGTCGGCCATGGGGAAGGTGACGCCCTGCCGCTGCCCGTGGTAGAGCTTGTTGCCGTCCGCATCGGTCGCAGCTTGCAGATGATTCAGCGTCCATGCCCACAGCCGCATGGCCGAAGCCAGCAGGCAGGCGCCGGTTCCCGGATGCGTGGAGGCAACGATGCGCATCTCGCGCGTCCAGGCTGCGAACTCCGCCAGGAAAACTTCGCTGGTCATGGTTATGGTCAACTGGCGGCGCTGCACGGCCTCGGGGCCTTCATATGTCGCTTCAAGTTGCGCGTCCATCCATTTGTTTGCCAAAAAGCCGGGACAATCCTCGGTGATGCCGTATCCGCCCATCAGGCTGACGGCCTCACGCATCATGTTCGCGCCATGGCCGGTGTTCCACAACTTGGTGGCCGGGCAGAGCACGTTGGCCTCGGCGTCCTTCAGCACAAACTGCACCAGCGGATCGGCCTCAAGCTCGGCGCGCTTCGGAGCATCCGCCTTGAGCGAAAGTAGCTCTATGGCGCGCTGCTCGCTCTCGCGCAACGCCTTCATCTCTGCACGGCCGCCGCCGACGCCGCGTTCGGCCAGTATGGCCGTCTTCTTCTTCTCCAGCGGATCGAGCTCGTCGAACAGGCGCGCGGTGGCAAAGCCCAGCGAAGCCGCGGCCTCGCCCGTGGACCACACGTCCACCAGACGGTGCAGCGCATCCTCGCGCTGTTGAATTCCCTGCTCGTAGCGCACCGAGCCCGGTTTGGCGCCTTCGGCTCCACGGAAACGCTGACGCTGATAGCGAATCACCGGCTCCACGGCCGACAGCAGCTTGGCCGAGGTCATCAGGCCAACCGGCACGCGCGTGCGGCGGAAGACCGCTTCAATAATTTCGCTGTGGTTGAAGTTGGGAACAATCACGCCGTCCTTCACCGTGTAGCCGCCCACAATGCGGCTGGCCGGCACGCGCAGATTGAAGACCGGATCGCCTGTCGAAGAAAGCTGGTGCACAAGTTTTTTGGTCGGTGTTCCGCGATCGTAGGTGCCTTCGTCCGTCTCTTCCAAAATCACCACGCAGCTGCCCTTGATGCGCTCGTCATCGGAGCCGACCGCAGCGGTTACAAAATTGGCAAAGGCAATGCCGGTGATAAAACGGCCGCGCTTATCCACCTGCAGCCAGGGCTCCTCGCCGTCCTTCCACTCGGACACGCGCAGCTTGCCGTTCAGCATGCCGGTGTCCACGCCCACATAAGGCACGGGCTCGGTGAGCGCGAAGGCTCCGCGCCACGGCTTGCGGTCTTCTCCCGGTTGCGGGGGTGCCGCCAGCTTTTTGTAGTGCGCTACCTGCTCGGCAGTTCCGCGCTCGTGAATAGGCGAAAGAGCCAGAAATCCCGCCAGGCTCCCGGTGGCCGCGCCGCCATCCACCCAGGCCAGCTCAAAGGCAGCCAAGCCGAGCGCCAGATTCTTTGGCCCAACGATAAAGCCGCCTTCCTCCGGCTCCATGAAGGCAGCCGTAATGCCGGCGGTGTCGAACTCGTTCATCATGGCGGCTTTGGCGGCCGTCCACTCATGCGTGTTGCGCTCGCCCGCTGCCACCAGCCGCGCCACGGTGCCGCGCGCCACACCGCGCGCCGACTGCACCAGCATCTGCAGGTCAAAACGGTCGGCAAAGCGCCACTGAATCTGCCGCACTGCATCGCCCGGCAGGGTAAGCATTTTTTTGATTTCGGGTATGGTGATGGTGCCCATGGAGCGGCTCCTCTAATCAGCGCACATTCTCCCTGAGAGGGCACACGCTCGAATGTGACTCGCATCACCTGGCAACCCACCGGGCAGGGCGGAATAGGTGGAGAAGGACGGCTCGGCCTCGCGCCTGACACGCATTCCAGCTGGCCAGCAGGCTGTCACACGGCGACTGCGCGGGCGTAGCGCGTGTGCTTTGCCACGTACATCGCGGAGTCGGCCGCAATCAGCAGGCTCTCCTTGGTCGTGCCATCTTCCGGGTACAGGGCTACACCGACGCTGGCCGAGCCGCGCAGCGCAATGCCATTCAGTACGAACGATTCCTCGAAACATTGCTGCACGCGGTGCGCGATCTCTTCCATGGCCGAGCGGCTGGAGACGCGCGGAATGAGCACGGCAAATTCGTCTCCGCCAAGGCGGGCCAGCATATCGCCGGGCCGCAGTTGCCGCTTGATGCGGCGCGCTACCTGCTGCAAATACAAATCGCCCACATGGTGCCCGTGCTCGTCGTTCAGCCGCTTGAATTTGTCGAGATCGAGATAAAGCAGTCCAAACGCGCCCGCCGACTGGCGCATTGCCACAATTTGCGCTTCGATGAATTTCTCCATGGAGAAGCGATTCTGCACATTGGTGAGCACGTCGTATTCCGAGCGCCGCACCAGATCGGAGTAGAGCTGCGAGGTTTCAATCGCCAGACTTGCCAGGCCCGCCGCCATCTTCAGAACGGCGGCTTCCAGCTCGCGCGGCTCGCTTTGCACGGGGAATGCCACAAAGACGTTGCCCAGCGTGTCAGTGGTGCGCGAAGGGATCGCCCAATCCACGACGCGCAGCAACGCAAGGTCGCGTTCCTCGGGCGGTTTGCCCAGGCACGCTCCGTTCTCCAGCTGACACCACGCGTGCTTGGCCCGCAGCGCCGCGGTCACAAGATTCGCAATCTCCTCCAGAATTTCCGTTAATGGCCGCGCAGTATTAATTTGCTCCATAATGCGGGAGCGCTGCCGCTCCAGGGCCGCCATGTGGGCGATCTTGCGGCGCGCACGGCGCTCCACAAGCCAGGCGCGCACGATCATGGCAAAGACCAGCAGCAGCAGCACCACCACCACTTCCGTGAGGTGGCGCACGCTTAGCCATGACGGGTTGGCAATCACGGAAATCTCGTTGGCCGAGCGCAGCAAAATGCTGAATGCAATCGGGCCATTGTAGGGATTGCCGTGTTCAAGAGCGGCGACTCCGGTGATGCGCACGCGGCTGCCCACGGGAATTTCGCGCATCGGCGGCGGATTGACCGGCTGGGGCCAGACGTACGGCAGAGAGTTACGCAGCGATGCGGAGAACAATTGCTTGCCGGTTGAAACGATGTAGACGTCGCGCGCGTGCTCCTGCACCTGCGAAACGATGGTTCCTTCAATCGAAACAAGATTGAAGGAGTACTTGCCAGTGGCCAGGTCGTCCCATGTCACGCGTTCGGGATTGATCATCGCGCCCGCTCCCACCGTACGAACGCGGCCCAGCTTCAAGGTCAGAAATCCATCTTCGACGTAAGGAATGCCGATGGCTTCCGCCTTGTCGCCCAATCGCAACGAATCGATCTGCGAGGTCAGAACGCGAATGCTCTTTGTGCCATCCTGCAGGATTGCGCTCTCGCCCGGAAGGTAGTACGTGAGCACGCCCTCGACCCGAATCCGAGGGGAAAGTTCCTCCACCTTGTACTCATGCAAAACCTTGTCCATCGGAGTGAGCGGAGCAGACCAGGGGTCGGCAGGGGAGGGCTTCAAAACGCGCACGAAATCGAGCGAGGGCACATGCAGCCGGACGCCGGTCTGCTGCATTTTGCCATCAAACTGCTCGCCGGCAACCGCGGCCAATTCGATCTCCGCGCCCGGCAGCTGCTCAATCGGTGCGGGATCATGGCTCTCCAGGATGATGTCCGCGGTGCCGCCATCCATGGTCAGAACAAGATGGGTGATTGGACGCCCTGAGGTGGTTCCACGCTCCACCAGAGCAACGGTTCCATGGGCCTTGACCCAGCGGCAGTCGTACTGGGCGCTGATGAGTTCAGAGAATGTCACCGGAATCGGCTCCGGCATTGGGCCCTTGCCCAGCAGCGCAATGTCGTTGGAGACAACGATGGGATTGAAGCTGTCATTGGTCACGCCGCGCACGTGCACGTGGTCGCCCGGTGCAAGCATGAGCTTGGTGGAAGCGTAGACGTATATACCGAAATCGCCCTGCTGGATGAAGAGTGTCTTTTCATACAGCCGTGCGTATGTGACCGTCGCATCCAAATCGACAGGCAGCTGCTGCGCGGCCTGCGCATGGGTGAGGGCGCGGACCGCGGAAATCGAGTGCAGCGTTGCGGGCTGGGCCGCAAAGGCAAGCGACGCCCCAGCCACCAAACCGATCGCCAATGCAGCCGTGCAGACTCTCATCAGAGCAACTCATTTCGCGACACCCGTCGCGCTGTAGCAAGAGCTATCGGCAACATTAACCCAGCATTCAAGTTTGGCCGCACGCGGCTAGTGGCGCTCATGGTACTGAAGTGCAAGCGCAATTTTCCCCTTTCGAGCGATGCATGACGCGCGAGGTAACCAGTTTTATGGTTGAGCAGCAGAGCAATCTGTACCGCGAAGCGGAAGAGTTATCGTCCTTTGAAAGGATTGCGGTGCAAACGATGGCGCCATCGAAATAATGTGGGCCAGCGGGCGGTGGATCTGTTCTGGCAGATGTAAATCCGGGCACGATGGGCCTGCCGCGACTGTGCCTCCATCTCTCCCACAAAAGATGCAGGGCTCCTCATCCGACCAGAGTGCTTCCTGACCTTGAACAGGCTTCTGGATCCCGGTTCCAGAACTCCACGGCGCCGAAAGCGGCCCAACGCCGGTTTCGTGTTCGATGAAACAACTCCCCATTCAACTGCCCGCGAAGTGACGGGCCCGTCTGGCAATCGCTTGTTGAATATTCCGTGAATGTAACGCGGATGAAACCAGAAACGTCCACGATGCAAAGAGGGATGAAGGACCGACAGGCGCAGTTTGAACCGCCGCTTGTCCGCACGACCCCAAATTCCAAAACCTGCGGACATATCACGCCTTGGGCGTGGTGTGCCTGCAGAAATTCATGCGCACTTCCGGAGTGAACCAATGAGACGCAGATCGCTTTTTGCAGTTTTACTTCTCCTACTCTGCACGCCTTTTGGCCTGGCGCAGTTTGAGACTTCCGCCGTTCTCGGCTTTGTGCGCGACGCCTCGGGCGCGCCCATCGCCGGCAGCAAGGTCACGCTGATCAACACCGCCACCGGCAGCAGCGTGGCAACCGCCAGCGACAGCGAAGGTCACTACCAGTTTCCCGACGTGCATGTGGGCCGCTACAAACTGAGCGCGTCGGCCCCCGGCTTCAGCGACTCCATCACGGAAACCTTCGCGGTCGACGTCAACACACGTCAGCGCGTCGATGTCGCGCTCAAGGTTGGCAACGTTGCGGAGAGCATCACCGTCTCCGGCGCAGCCACACAGCTTGAAACCGAAACTTCATCGACGGGCACTGCAATCTCGGAAACGCAGGTGCATGACCTGCCGCTGAACGGGCGCGCCTATGGCGACCTGATGTCGCTGGCTCCCGGCGTACGCCGCAATACGCTTGAAAACCAGACAGTGACCAGCCGCGACGCCTCGTACAACGTGAACGGCCAGCGCTCGGAGTTCAACAACTTCCTGCTCGACGGCCTGGACAACAATACATATGGAACCTCGAACCAGGGCTTCTCGAATCAGGCCATTCCGCCCTCGCCGGACGCCATCAACCAGTTCCGCGTGGAGACCAACAACTACTCGGCTGAGTTTGGCCGCGCTTCGGGCGCTGTCATCAATGTGTCGATCAACTCTGGCACCAACCATATCCACGGCCGCGTGTGGGAGTATCACCGCAACACGATTCTGAATGCCATTGGCCCGTTCGCCGCGCCCATCAATAAACTCACCGGCAAGGCCCAGAAATCCACACTGATTCGCAACCAGTTCGGCGGCGCCATTGGCGGGCCCATTCTGCGCGACAAGATGTTCTTCTTCGCTGACTACGAAGGCAACCGTCAGGTGCAGGCGCAGTACGCAACCGCCACCGTGCCCACCGATTTACAGCGCCAGGGTATCTTCGAGGACAGCAACGGCAATCCCATCCCGCTGCACAATCCCGTCACCGGCGATGTGTATGAGAACGGCGTGGTGCCGGATTCGGCCTGGACGCCTCTGGCAGGCCTGGTTGTGAATGCACTGCCGAAGGCCAACGTCTCCGGCTACTCGAACAACTATGCTTCGTTCCCCGGAGCCACGCTGACAGACGACAAGGGCGACGGCCGCCTCGACTACGTGTGGAGCACGAAGACAACCATCTTCGGCCGCTACAGCGATCACAAGGGCGACATCGTCGACGCAACTTCGATTCCCGGCGACGCGGGCGGCGGCGGCAACGGCACCATTCACGCCTACAACCGCCAGATCGCGGCCGGCATCACGCACGCCTTCACCAACAACTCCACGATTGACGCCCGCATTGGCTTTACCTGGACCAAGGGCGGCAAGCTGCCGTATCTCTCCGGCGAGCAAAGCATGAACGTCGACGCCGGCATTCCGGGCCTGCCAACGGACAAGACAGTTGTCCGCCGCCTGAGCAGCGAGAATGTGAAGAACTTCACCGCTTGGGGCGCGCAGGGATCCAATCCGCAGTTCCAGAATCCTTTCGTCATCAATCCCAAGATCAACTACTCGCTGTTCAAGAATCGTCACAGCATGAAGTTCGGTTGGGAGTTTCTGGCCATCAACACGCAGGTTGACGACTTCAACCCTGTCTATGGCAGCGAGAACTTCAACCAGGGTTTCAGCATGTGCGTGTACAACACAACGATTGGCGGCATAAAGGCCAATTATGATCGCTGCAACGCCAACGCACCGTCCTCATTGAATCTGAGCGACGGTGGTGTGGTTCCGGCTCCCTTCTTTGCCGACTTTCTGATGGGCGCACGCGACAGCTACCAGCTCAACAACTTCCGCATCGTCAACTACCACCAGTACATGGATTACTTCTACTTCCAGGATGACTGGAAGCTGCTGCCCTCGCTGACGGTGAACATGGGTCTGCGCTACGAGCTGGTGACGCCACAGTTTGTGGATGGCAACTATCTGGCCAACTTCGACCCCACCACGAACACCATGATTCAGGCCTCGTCGGGATCGCTCTACAAGCGCGCACTGGTCAACACGCCCAAGGTCAATTTCGCTCCGCGCTTTGGAATCGCGTGGCAGGTTGATCCCAAGACTGTGGTTCGCGCGGCGTACGGCCTGAGCTACGACCAGTTCAACCGCGAAGGCGGCGAGAACCTGCTGGCCTACAACGGCCCGTACGTTATCAACTCCACCGTCAACCAGGTGGCGCCGTTCTCTTATAGCGGCACGACGCAAGCCCAGTGCACCGGCGAGAACTATACCGGCTGCTTCCGCACCGTGGCACAGGGCTATCCCTCGAACTTCGTCGACGCCAGCAACTTCAACACGCGCATCTCGCAAACGCGCTATATCCCCAAGGACATCGCAACCGGCTATGTGCAGTCGTGGCACCTCGATGTGCAGCGTGAAATCACCCACAACACCGTTTTCACCGCGTCCTATATCGGTGAACACGGCGTGCACATCTGGGTGCTTGCCGACTACAACCAGGCGGCGGCCAACACCGCCATCGGAACGCTGAGTGTAGATGCGCGCCGTCCGCTGCAGACTTTCACCACCATCGAGGAGTCGCTAGCCGACGGTTTCCTGAGCTACAACGGTTTGCAGGCCAAGCTTGAGCACCGCTTCGCGGGCGGCCTCTACCTGTTGAACTCGTTCACCTGGTCACAGGCCATTGACAACGCGTCGGGCCATCTGGACACGCCCAACGGCGACAACTCGCGCATCAACCTTGCCAACCCTGAGGGCGAGCGCGGTCAGTCCGCGTACAACCAGCCGCTCAATAACACGCTCAGCGTGGTGTGGTCGCTTCCCTTCGGCCGCGGCCAGAAGTGGGCCTCGGGCGCGCCGCGCGCTCTGGACATGGCCATCGGCGGATGGCAGCTGACCGCCATCAACAGCAACACCAGCGGCCAGCCGGTCAACCTCACCTATAGCCCCTCGGCCGCCTACTCGCTGAGCCCGCTGCTCACCCAGCGCCCCAACGTCTCGGGCGATCCCCATGCACCCAAAAGCAACTGGGTGAAAACGAGTTCGGCGCTCACCGGCTACCTGAGCACCGCCAACGTCACGCTGCCTACCGATCCAACGCAGGCCTACGGCAACGCCGGCCGCAATTCGCTGCGCAGCATGACCTTCAACCAGCTTGACCTTGGACTGCACAAGAGCTTCCGCCTGTGGAACGATCACTCGGCGTTCGATCTGCGCGGCGAAGCCTTCAACATTCTCAACAAGGTCAACTACGGAGCGCCTGCCTCCAACCGCAGTTCGGGCAGCTTCGGCTCCATCACTACCAACTTCCCGGCGCGTCAGTTGCAGGTGGCCGGCAAGATAACCTTCTAACCAGGGGAGTTTCACCGATGACGCAACTGACACGGCGCAGCTTTGGCGCCATGACCGCCGCCGCACTTACCACCACACTCACGCGCTCGCTTTGGGCGCGTGAGGTGGCGGCGCACGCCGGCAGCAATCGCTTCTACGTCGCGCTCGTTGCCGACACCCACATCATCGACGACTTCTACGTGAAGGGCAGCGAGAATGGCGTCGAGGACAACGAAAGCATTCTCGTGACCACGCCGCGGCTGACTGCCGCGCGCGACTTCATCAACTCGCTCTCGCCCGCTATCGAGCAGGTTTTCCTGCTGGGCGACTACTTCCACAACTACCCCTCCACCGATTACGACTTCTACTTCAAGAACAAAACGCGGCTGGACAACGCCAAGGCCATTACCGATGGATTCAAAATGCCGGTGCACGTCGGCTTCGGCAATCACGACTACGACGTGAAGCATGTGCCCCGCGAGATGAGCCATCGCCTTTTCAAGGCCAAGTTCAACACCGATCCCTATTGGGTGCTGGACTACAAGGGCTGCAAGTTTGTTCATCTGAATAATTTTCTGGGCTCCACGCAGGACAACAAGGCCGCGAACTTCAACCCCGGCACCGGTTCGCTGGGCGAAGAGCAGTTGCACTGGTTTGAGGCGCAACTGGCCGAGCGCAAGCCGACCTTCGTCTTTGTGCACTATCCGCTGCTGCAGATTGTGCCTGCGGAGTTCAAGGACTACGGCCTGCATCCGCTGCTGTACAAGTACCGCGACACGATTCAACTCGCGGTCAGCGGCCATGTGCACAAGTGGATCGACTTTGCGCATACGTACGGCCCGCAGCATTACATCATGGCAGCCACGCGCTACGATCCCAACGCTTATATGCTGCTCGAAATCGATCCGGCTCACGGATCGTGGCGTTTCCTCAACGCCAGTCTGGTCAAGTGGTCCACCCATTACAGCAAGCCCTACCACGCCGGCTGACACACAGCGCCGGCGCAGGACTCCTCATGTCTCGCACTCTTGCTCTTGCCGCACTTGTGGCCTGCGCGCACAGCTTTGTTGCCGCGCAGGCCATCACTCCCGAAGACGCACTGAAGCTGAATCAGATTCAGGTGATTGGCACGCACAACAGCTATCACGCGGGCATTGCGCCCAGCGAGGCGAAGCTGATGGAGTCGCACGCGCCGCAGTCGTTCGCGGGACTTGATTATGTGCACCAGCCGCTCCCGGCACAGCTCGACGCGGGTGTGCGCCAGATTGAACTGGACGTTTTTGCGGACGCCAAAGGCGGGCTGTTCGCGCACCCGCTGGGTCCGCAGCTGGTGGCGGCCGCGCATCTGCCTCCCGACCCGCCATACGATTCCGACGGCGTGATGCAGAAGCCGGGCTTCAAGGTTTTGCATGTGCAGGATGTCGATTATCGCAGTACCTGCGAGCCGTTTGTCGCGTGCCTCGAACAGGTGCGCGCGTGGTCGCAGGCGCATCCCAGCCATATTCCCATCTTCATCCTGGTAGAGACCAAGACCGAGGTGATGGAAGACCGCAACGGCCTGCATTTCACGCGGCCTGAGCCGTTCACGCCTGGCGTCTTCGATGCGCTCGACGCGGAGATTCGGAGCGTCTTTCCGCTCGACGAGCTAATCACGCCCGACGATGTGCGCGGGAAGTTCGAGACGTTGAACGCCGCGGTGCTCGCGGGCAACTGGCCCACACTGGCTTCGGCGCGCGGCAAGGTGGTGTTTCTGCTCGACCAGCGCGCTGCCGGTCCCATCTATCTTGAAGGTCATCCCTCGTTGCGTGGTCGCGTGCTCTTTACCAACGCCACGCCGGGCACGCCCGACGCAGCCTTCATAGAGCGCAATGATGGGCCCGCGGAGGAAATCAATGCGCTTGTGCGCCAGGGCTACCTGATTCGCGCGCGCACCGACTCCGACACGAAGCAGGCGCGCACCAACTCCACTGCAACGCGCGACGCGATGATGTCGAGCGGCGCGCAGATGCTTTCCACTGACTACCCCGTCAGCGAACCCGCGCGCTGGCCCGGCCACTACACGGTGGCATTGCCCGGTAACGCCGCGGCGCGCTGCAATCTGGTGAATGCGCCCGCGGCGTGCACCGCGCTCAAGCCATAGCCTGTTCAGCTTCTCCTTCTAGGCTGCGTGGACGTGCGAGGGCATCGAACGCGCTGCGTGCGGCGCCCCTTTGAAGCGCGTTCCCGGCTGCTCGTCGTCGTCAACCTGGAACTGCATAATCATGCTGTCCAGCTCATTGGCCAGCTTCGACAATCCCCTGCACGCAGCTGCAATCTCCTCAGCGGCGCTGGAGTTTTCGCCAGCAAGGAGTGAGATATCGCTGGCCGACGCGGAGATCTCGCTTGATGCCGCGGTCTGCTCGGTTGCGGCAGTCGCAATCAGGTGAATCATGCCCTCCACGTTCTTCGAGGACCCGATGATCTGGTCAAGGCTGGTGCGTGCACGGGCGGTTTCGCTCAATCCTGTCTCCACAACGCCCCGGCTCTGTTCCATCACATCCAGGGTTGTGCGGGTTTCGGTTTGAATGTTCCGGATGGTAGAGGCAATCTCCTCGGTCGCGGCTTTGGTGCGCTCAGCGAGGCGGCGCACTTCTCCTGCCACCACCGCGAATCCGCGGCCGGCATCGCCGGCGCGTGCGGCTTCAATAGCGGCATTCAAGGCCAGCAGGTTGGTCTGCTCGCTGATTTCTTGAATCACGTGGACCACCTTGCCAATATCCTCGGAGCGCTGGGCCAGCGAATGCATTTTCTCCGCAACTGAGCCGGTAGTGATCGCAATCTGCTCCATGGTGCTGGCCGCGGTCTGCATTACCGCGCCGCCAGTGCTGGCTGTCTCCGCGGACTCGCGGCTGGCCGTTGAAGCGTTCTCGGCGTTGTGGCTGATTTCTGCAATGGTGGCCGTCATCTCCTGCGAGGCCGCGGCAATCTGATCGATTTTGCCGGTCTGGCTGCGCGTGTTCTCATTGGTCCGCTGCGAGCGCTCGGTCAGCTCTTCGGCAGCCGTCAGCAGGGTTTGCACGCTTGCCGCAACCGATTTCACGATGGAATGCATGGAAGCGACACTGATATTGAGGGCATTCGACAGCCGTCCAATTTCGTCCTCGCTTCGCGCTTCCACGGAGGCGGTTAGATCCTTGCCCGCCACACGCTCCAGCGCGGCTGTGGCCGCGGTAATAGGATTCACGATGAGCCGTGTCAGCACCATGCCGATTCCAACGCTGAGAATGGTGACCAGCAGCATCATTCCGGCCGCCAGCCAGCGCACCAGCGAGTTTGCCGCATTCACAGAGTCGCCATCCGCTCCGCATTGGTCGGCGTAGTAATTGGTAACTGCCACCGCGGCTTCCAGGGAGTGGTTGAAGTCACCAAGCAGATTCTGCTCCTGTCTGGCGAGTTCGGCACTGTCGTGTGACTGCCCGGTGCCAAATTGATGCACGATGTTGCTGCTCTTCTGCAGGTAGACATCGAAACCGCTGACTACGGAGTTGAATTTGGTCAGCTCGTCCGGGTCCTTGACTACATCTGTGAATTTGTCTTTGGCTGCCTGGTACTTGGCCAGAGCTGTGGTGCGCATGGGCGGATACTTGGCCGCGCAGGTCGCGTCGCTGCACAGCAGAGAAGCCAGTTCCACACGGCGGATGGTCTGCATCTGTCCGCGCATCTCAGTGGAAGCCTGAGCGGCGGGCAGTGCCACCTCGGTCAAATCCTTGGTCAGATGGTCAATGCGGAACAGGCCAACCAGCGCAGCAGCGCCCTGCAGCAGGCACAAGGCACAGATAATGCCGAACGCCACCAGAAACTTATACGACAGGCGCATGTTTTTGAAGATCGTAATCATTGGGTAAGACCTTTCCGTTTTGTTCTGGAATGTGATTTTAGCTGGCTCGGGCAGACCGGTTTGCCCAGCGGTTAGAAGTTGAAAATGGGGCCGAACTCCGTGCGCACGTCGTTCCACTCACGCGATGGTGTGCCGCGATAAAGCGGCAGCGCCACTTCAGGATTCGCGTGCGTGGTATAGAGCGACTGCTCCAGGGAGAAACTGACCCAGCGGTTGAGGTTGTAGTTGAGCGTGCCCACGGCCATGGTGCCGTACCGGCGGTTGCCGGCAGAGCCGAGGCGGTTGAGGTCGCGTGTCTTCGCCTGGTCGATGCCGTAGAGCATGTACATGGACCAGCCGCCCATGCGGCCGGAGGGGTTGGCGTTGAAGAGCCGGGACAGCGGCAGCCCAAGCTGCGCAAACCCGCCCACAGCGCGTAAGGGGCGCTGCGGCGCTACAACCTGGTCTCCATTGCCGTTGGTGCCAAGCACCAGAGTGGAGGCGCCATCGACAGATGTAACCGAGGCGGTGTTGGTGAGCCCCTGCGTGTCGTTGAAGAAGCTGTAGAGCTGGCCGGCAAAGAAGTAGCGCATGTCTGCACCGGAGTAAAACTTGCCTATCAACGTTGCGTAACGCGAGGGCAATTGCCACTCCACGTCCCAGCCATTGCTGTGGCTGCGCGCTGTGGCGCCGGTGGCAAAGGTGGCCTGGTATGCGCTGGGAATCGCGACAGCCTGCACGACGGCGGTGCGCATTCCGCGACGGCCGCTGACGATCAACTGCGCCGGAGGAACACCGGGGGCGTGATCAAGCTTCCACTGCGCAACCACGCGGCCTTCCAGATCGGGCCGGTTGGAGTCCGGGCCCTGACGCTCGCCATAACCAAGCTGCTGGCTCAGGTAACTGGCCGAAGGGGTAAGCCCTGAAGCGGGCAGCGCGGCTGCAATCTCCGCCGTTACCTGCACGGGTGCGAATTTATGCGTGTATCCAGCGCGCATTTGCGGCGAGCGCTCGTAGAGCGTGCCAGATGCAATACCCATGCCGGTTGTCTCAAGCATGTTGGGTATCGTGGAGGAGCCGAACGGCGTCCAGTCCTGACCGAAGAGCAATGAGACCGAGTTTGCGCCATTGAAGCTGTAATCCATTCGCACCCACGCCAGACGCAGCGAAGGATTGCTGGAGCGTACCGAGGAAATGTTGCGGTTGTCGGAGCGGTTGAAGTTGCCTTCAAAGTCCATCTCGATTTTGCCGGTCAAACTCCACTTCGAATTTGCGTCGTACCAGGAAAACTTCGCGCCCAGACGCGAGCCGCGGGCCTTTACGTGGAACTCGGGCGCGCCCTCCGGGCCGGTGTCGCACAAGAATCCCGGCAGCGGAAAATCGTCGCCGCAGGGAGCTGAGCTGTCCTCGGCCATGGTTGCCTTCAGCATGCCGTACGGAGTGATGCCCACGCCGTTGGCCTTGAAGGCAGGCGCTGCCTCCGGCGGCACGGCTCCCACCGGCAGCAGGCGAATCGGCGTAATTGCCGCCGCGATGGCGGGCTTCGATGGCGGCGCCGCGGCCGGTTTGGGCGCGACTGCCGCTGGCTCCACCTTTGCCGCGACGATTGGAGATTTGGCTGGGGCAGTGCCGGCAATCTGGTCGAACTCGGCCTTGCTCAGAACGCCTTTGGCCAGCAGAATCTCGGCAATCTTCCGGTCAGCCTCATCGGCGTTGGCGGCCTGGCGCACGCTCTGCGCCTCGGCCGGGGTCAGAAGGCCTTTGTGCAACAGCACGTCCGCAAGTTGCTGGTGGGCCGCCGTATCGGCAGGCTGCTGGCCCTGGGCCATTGGGAGACTGAGAGCCGCTGCCAAAGCAAGTGACCCAACACTGGCGATGATTGCTGCACTGACGTGAAATCGCATGACGCCTACTTCCTTTTACACAGACCGGTATCGGCGGCAGCATGGCGGACTTGATAGAAAACTCAGACCTTGCGCGATTCCATGTACAAAAACGGAACGGCGGCTGACTGGAGCTGAGCAGACAGAAACAAACGATTTAATGCCCTTGGGGTACACCTGAAGCACGCGTGGCTTATCACCTCCGTACCGTGGCACGGCGCCTCCTGGATGCCCTACCACCTTCGTGGTGGTTGCAATTTGGGCCATCACCTGCCAATATCGGTTTATGGAAATGTGCACCTGTTGTCGCTGCTGTTCGCTCTGCTGAGCGCGCCGGTGACCTGGGTCTAATCGCATTTCCGTACCGTTGAGATTCCCACCGCCCGCGTCGCAGGTATTTCTGCCGCGGGTTTTCTATTGCCCAGCACTTCCCGTAACCCAATCGAGGCAACCATGAGTGAGGCAGTTCAGCCCAAAGAGACCAAGGCCCAGAAATCTGAACGACTGAAGCGCGAGAAGAATCCCTGGGAGGCATTTGACGAAGTGCGCACGTTTGCACGTGAAGGGCGCGGCAGTGTGCTGCCGGAGTGGGCCAACTTCTACTTCAAATGGTGGGGCGTGTACACGCAGGGCGATGGCGCGGGTGTCACGGGCGGCAAGGGCGGAGAAGGCGTCACCTCCGACTACTTGATGATGCGCATCGGCATCCCAAACGGCATCCTGACAGCGCATCAGTTGCGCACCATTGGCGGCCTGACCCGCAAGTACGCGCGCAACCTGGCCGACATCACCGTGCGCCAGGCCATCCAGTTGCACTGGCTCACCATCGAGTCGCTGCCTGAAGTGGTCGACGCGCTGGACAAGATTGGTCTCTCTCCCAAGGGCGCCTGCGGCGACGTGGTGCGCAATGTTACGGGCTGTCCGCTGGCCGGCATCGCTGCCGATGAAGTGCTGGACGCTTCCGGCATCGCGCTTGAAGCCGCGCACCTGCTTACTGCCAATCCTTCGTTTTACAATCTGCCGCGCAAATTCAAAATCTCGGCCACGGGCTGCCCCTCATGGTGCTCGCATCCGGAGATTAACGATATTGGCCTGACGCCGGCCACGCGCGATGGCCAGGTGGGCTTCTCTTTGCGTGTGGGCGGCGGCCTCTCCAATGAGCCGCACCTTGCCCTGCGCCTCAACGCCTTCCTGCTGCCTGACCAGGCCGTGCCCACGATTCAGGCCATTGCGGAAATCTTCCGCGACCAGCAAGGCCTGCGCGAAAGCCGCGACCGCGCGCGCCTGAAGTATCTGTTTATGAAGGAAGGCTGGACTGCCGACAGCTTCCTCGCCGAATTGAAATCGCGCCTGAGCTTTGAGCTGCTACCCGCCGGCGACGAGCAGGTTCCCTCCGACGTCTTCCGCGACCATGTGGGCGTGCACGCGCAAAAGCAGGCAGGGCTGAGCTACGTGGGCGCCACCGTGTTGCGCGGGCGGCTTACGGGAGAACAGTTGGAAGCCGCCGCAGAACTCTCCGAGCGCTTTGGCCAGGGCCGCCTGCGCACCACGGTTTCGCAGAACTTAATCATCCTTGATGTGCCTAACGCTCAAGTCGGTGAGCTGGTCCGCGAACTCGGCCAGATTGGCCTGCACGTGGAGGCCACCAACTTTTGGCGCGGCACCGTGGCCTGCACCGGCACGGAGTTCTGCAAACTCGCCATTACTGAGACCAAGGGCTTCGCCCGCTGGCTGGTCGACGAGTTGGAAGGCCGCGTTCCGCAATTCGACCAGCAGCTTCGGCTGCATGTTACCGGCTGCCCCAACAGTTGCGGCCAGCATTGGATTGCCGACATCGGCATTGAAGGCAAAAAGATCAAGCACGAGGGCCAGCTCACCGACGCCTACTACTTCTGCCTGGGCGGCGCGGTGGGCCAGTTCTCCAGCGTTGCGCGGCCGGTGGGCTATCGCTGCCTTGCCACGCAGGTGCCGGAATCCATCGAGCGGCTGCTGCGCCACTATCTCTCCGGCCGCAGCGAAAACGAGAACCTTCGCGCATGGTTTGCGCGCCACAGCAACGACGAGCTGCGCGCGCAGCTTGCCGGCGAAGTTTTGCCGCCAGTGGAACGCGATGTGCCCGTGGGCCGCGTGCCGCACGGTGTAGCGGAGTAACGGCAACCGGAGGTCAACCGCATGAGCCTGCTTCCCCTCTTCCTCAAGCTCGACAATCGGCCCGCCTTGCTGGTGGGCGCGGGCAAGGTCGCGTTGGAAAAGACCGCGAGCCTGCTGACCACCGGCGTGCGCCTGCATGTGATTGCGCCGGAGGCCTGCGCGGAGATTCGCACGCTGGCCGCCGAAGGAAAGCTCACCTGGGCGCGGCGCGTTTTTGAATCGGCCGACCTCGACGGCGTTTTTGTCGTCATCGCCGCCACAGACAACCCAGCGGTGAATGCCGAAGTGTATCGACTGGCCACCGAGCGCGGCATCCTGTGCAACTCGGTGGACGATCCCCCTCATTGCGACTTCTATTTTGGCTCGGTGGTGCGCCGCGGCGAGTTGCAGATTGCGATTTCAACTGCCGGCGAAAGCCCGGCGGTTGCACAGCGCCTGCGCCGTGAAATCGACGCGCAGTTGCCCGCCGATCTGGGCACATGGCTCGCTGAACTTGGCGCGCTGCGGCGCGAAGTTCTGGCCGCGCATCCCGCCGGCGAAGAACGCAAGGCGCTGCTGCACCAGTTGGCGCATCGGCAGATTTGCGACTCACCACTCTGCACCACGCGGCAGCTTGCGCAAAAGCCCACCGAGCGCGGCAAGGTCTATCTGGTTGGCGCGGGCCCGGGCGATCCCGACCTGCTTACGGTGAAGGCGGTGCGCCTCATCCAGTCAGCGCAGGCGATTCTGCACGACGATCTGGTGACGCCGGAGATTCTTGCGCTCGCTTCATCCAATGTCGAAATCTTGAACGTGGGCAAGCGCTGCGGCATGAAGAACATTACGCAGGAAGAAATCAACGCGCTGATGATTGACCGCGCGCAGCAGGGCTTGAGCGTTGTGCGCCTCAAGAGCGGCGACCCGCTGGTGTTTGGCCGCGCGGCCGAGGAGATGGCTGCGCTTGCCGAAGCGCAGGTGCCGTATGAAGTGGTTCCGGGCATCACCGCTGCCTTTGCCGCGGCCGCTTCGCTGGGCTGCGCACTCACCAGCCGCCACGCGGCCTCGAATCTAGTCTTCACCACCGGGCATCATGCGCAATCGCACAACGACGCGCCTCTGCCGAGCCGCGAAGACGCGACGCGCGTGGTCTACATGCCCGGCCGCGACCTGAGCCTGCTGGCGCTGGAGTGGCTCAACGAAGGCCTGCCCGCCGAATTGCCTTGCGCGCTGGTGTCGCACGCGGGCCGGCCGGAACAGCAAGTGGTGCACTCCACGCTGGGCGAGATTGGCGCGCTGCCGCCTGTGCCTGCGCCAAGTCTGCTTGTTGCCGGATGGGCGCTCGAATGCGCGGTACTTCCATCCCGATTCAGGCAGGAAGAGCTGGCAACAAAAGAGTAGGTCTTTCGTCACTCCCCCGCTCCTCCGGCAATCTGCTACCGTTATTCGTTGCCTTGAGGAGAAGCCATGCCCCGCTCGCGCATCCGCGCAGTAGCCTGTATGTTCGCACTGCTGCCTATTGGCTGGATTTCCGCCTGCGGCGGAGGCGGCGGCACTTCCACGCCGCCTGTCACCACTTACACGCTCACGGTCAACTCAACCAATCCGTCGTCGGGCATCTCCATCGCGGTTTCACCCGCTGACGCGAACGGAGCATCGAACGGAACGACGGGATTTGCGCGCACCTACGACTCGGGTGCGTCGGTGACACTGACGGCACCATCCTCATCGGGCACAAAGACTTTTTCTGCATGGAGCGGCTGCACCAGCGTGACGACAACAACATGCAATGTGACGCTGAGCGCGAACAAGACCGTGACCGCAGCCTACGCATCGCCTACCATCACGGTTACGCCGTCGGGTTCTTCAGCCACCATCGGCACGCAGGTGCAATTTTCCGCATCGGTCAGTCCGATCACATGGTCGGTAGCCTCGCCCACCGGCAGCACGCTTAGCCCCGGCACCATCAGTTCCACCGGCCTCTACACCACGCCATACCCCGCGCCTGCCACGGTCACTATCACGGCTACCAGTACCGCGGATACCTCGGTTATTGGCACGACCACACTCACGCTGGCCGCGCCGACTGTCGCGCCCGGCCCGGCACTGGTTGTCGACGCCACCGGCATCACCCACGACATCAATCCGCTCATCTACGGCATGAACGGATGGCAGCTAAGCTCCGCAACCGCCACTGCTGCCAACATCACGGTTGACCGCTGGGGCGGCGATGCCACCTCGCGCTACAACTACCTGCTCGACGCCTCCAACCTGGCCTCCGACTGGTACTTCGAAAACGCGAACCTCGGCACTGGCGTTCAGAATACCGGCGCCTTTAACACCCAGGTCGCCGCGGACAAGTCCATCGGCGCAAAAACCATGGGCACGGTTCCGGTTCTCGGCTACGTTGCCAAAAACTCGACCTCCTGCAGCTTCCCCTCGTCCACTTATCCATCGCAGCAGTCTTTTGACCCCTACAAAAGCACGTGTGGGAACGGCGTCACCACGGCCGGCGCCAACATCACCGGCAACGATCCCAGCGCGACCGGCATGACCGTCGATTCCACCTGGGCCGGCAACTGGGTGGCCTATCTGGTTGGCAAGTTCGGCACGGCAGCCGCGGGCGGCGTAGCCATTTACGATCTCGACAACGAACCTTCCTGGTGGGATGCAGTGCACCGCGACGTGCACCCGTTGCCTTCCACCTACGACGAGGTGACGAACAACGGCATTGCCACGGCGCTGGCCATTAAAAATGCCGACTCTACCGCCGAAGTCAGCGGACCGGTGGTCGATTATTGGTGGAATTACTTCTACTCGAAGAAGGACATCGAAAACGGCTGGGGCAACGGTTCGCCCTGCTGGCAGCCATGGTCAAATCCAACTGATCGCAATGCGCACGGCGGCGTGCCCTTCATTGAGTATTACCTGCAGCAATTCAAGGCCGCGGAAACCACCTACGGCAAGCGTCTGCTGGATTACGTCGATCTACACACCTACTTTGTGGCCAGCTACAATGGCGCCTCACTGGGCTTTGCCACCGCGGGCGACACCGGCGCACAGCAGGCACGGCTGAACTCAACGCGCATCTTCTGGGACCCGACCTACACCGACTCAAACTATCCGCAGCCCAACTACCCGACCGATGCCAATTACCACACATCGGACTGCAACACGTCGCTGCAGGCGCCGCAAGTCATCCCCATGATGCGCAGCTGGGTGGCCGCCGACTACCCCGGCACCAAGCTGGCCATCACCGAGTACAACTGGGGCGGCCAGGAGCATATCAACGGCGCGCTGGCGCAGGCCGACATTCTTGGCATCTTCGGCCGCGAAGGGCTGGACATCGGCACGCTATGGGGCGTGCCCGACCCCACCACGCAGAAGCCCGGCCTGATGGCGTTTGAGGCCTTCCGCAACTACGACGGCGCGAAGTCCACCTTCGGCGACAAGGCGCTCACTGCCTCCTCCGTCGACCAGAGCAAGCTGGCAATCTACGCGGCGCTGCGCTCCTCGGACAATGCCGTCACGCTGGTCGTCATCAACAAGACCTACGGCGACCTGAGCACCATTCTGGCGCTCGACAACTTTGTCCCCGCCGGCACGGCCAAGGTCTATCTCTATAGCAGCGCCAATCTCAACGCCATTGTTGCGCAGCCTAACCTGACTGTAGCTGCGCCCTCCGGCAGCATCACCTACAGTTCCATCACCACCACCTTTCCGGCGCAGTCCATCACCATCCTCATTGCGCCCAAGTTATAAATGCCGCGCTGCCCCAAGCGGGGCGCAGCCACGCCTGCTTGCCTCTGGCGTAAGCCTATATACTTATTTGGGATAACCCCGCATACGCGTGCATGCACTGTGCACCCCCAAAAACAGGAGCGCGCCTTGGCCCAGGCAGAGATTGGCATCATCGGCGGCAGTGGACTCTACTCCATGCCCGGCTTTACCAACGTTCACGAAGAACGTATTGAAACCCCTTTCGGCGATCCCTCAGACGCATTTGTACTCGGCGAACTGGAAGGCCGCAAGGTGGCTTTTCTGGCGCGTCACGGCCGTGGCCATCGCATCCTGCCCTCGGAGCTGAACTTTCGCGCCAATATTTACGCCTTCAAAAAGCTTGGCGTGGAACGCATTCTCTCCGTCTCCGCCGTAGGCTCGCTGAAGGAAGAGCACAAGCCCACAGACTTTGTGGTGCCGGACCAGTTCATCGACCGCACCTTCCACCGTGTCTCCACTTTTTTTGGCGAAGGCATTGTGGGCCATGTGGCCTTTGGCGACCCAGTGTGCGCCACGGTAGCCAAGACTGCTGCGGCTGCCTGCGATGCTGCCGGCGTGGTGGGCAAGCTGGGCGGAACCTATGTCTGCATGGAAGGCCCGCAGTTCTCCACCAAGGCTGAATCGAATCTCTACCGCAGTTGGGGCGCCGACGTAATCGGCATGACCAACCTGCAGGAAGCCAAGCTGGCGCGCGAAGCGGAGATTTGCTACGCCACCGTAGCCATGGTGACCGACTACGACTGCTGGCGCGAAGGCCACGATGCCGTCACCATCGAGGAGATTGTGGCCGTACTGCACAAGAACGCCGACAACGCCGCCAAAGTGGTGAAGGCCGCTGTTGCAGCGATGCCAAAGGAACGCAACTGCGCCTGTGCAACGGCCGCGCAGTTCGCGGTGCTCACCGCCAAGGATGCTATTCCCGCGGCGACAAAAGAAAAGGTCAAGCTGCTGTTCGGAAAATATCTCGGCTAGGCGCCGCAACTCACACAAAAGCGAGGAAAGAGATGCCGATTACCGTTGTGGGCAGCGTTGCCTTTGACACTGTTGAGACCCCCGCTGGCCGCCGCGAGCGCTGCCTGGCCGGCGCCGCCACTTACTTTTCACTTGCCGCCAGCTACTTTGCTCCCGTGCGCGTTATCGCCGTGGTGGGTGAGGATTTCGGCTCCGCCGAGGAAGCCGTTTTTGCCGCGCGCGGTGTGGACATTCGCGGCATTGAGCGCGCTCCGGGCAAAAGCTTTTTCTGGCAGGGCTCGTATCTCGACAATCTGAATGAAGCCAAGACGCTGCAGACCGACCTGAACGTCTTTGCCGGCTTTGAGCCCAAGATTCCCGCGGCCTACGCGGACTCCGATTTTCTCTTCCTTGCCAACATCGATCCCGTGCTGCAGCGCCGCGTGCGCGAGGCCACGCCGCAGGCAAAGCTGGTGGCCGGCGACACCATGAATTACTGGATCAAGGACCACAAGTCCGCGCTGCTCGAAGTGCTGAAGGGCCTGGACATTCTTCTCATCAATGACACGGAAACGCGCATGCTGGCCGGCAATCAGAATCTGGTGCAGGCCGCACGCGGTGTCATGGCCATGGGTCCGCGCATGCTTGTCGTCAAGCACGGCGAGTATGGCGCCACTTACTTCCACCGTGCACAGCCAGGCGCGCAGGAATCGGAAACCTTCCGCGCTCCGGCCTTTCCGCTGGAGCAGGTTGTTGACCCCACGGGTGCGGGCGACAGCTTTGCCGGCGGCTTCTTTGGCTACCTTGCTTCACAAACCGAGCTGACGCCCGGCGCATTCCGCCGTGCCATGTTC
>DASVLI010000207.1:0-8536 GCA_036384955.1 Occallatibacter sp. | reverse complement strand
AATCTCGAACGCCGCGGTATCTTCGGCATCGGAACCGTGAATCGCGTTCTCGCCAATCGACGCCGCGAACTTCTTGCGGATCGTTCCCTCTTCGGCCTGTGCCGGGTTGGTCGCCCCCATCAGCTTGCGCAGATCGGCGATGGCGTTCTCCTTTTCGAGAACCATGAGCACCAGCGGACCCGAGGACATGAACGCGCACAGATCGGCGAAGAAGGGCCGGGCGGCGTGCACATGATAAAAACCCTGCGCCTGGGCGTTGGAGATGGACGCCTTCTTGAGAGAGACAATCTTGAACCCGGCCTTGTCGATTTCGGCAAGAATCGCGCCGGTGTAGCCGTTGCGAACCGCGTCGGGCTTGATGATGCTGAACGTACGCTGAACCACTTGAAACACTCCTGTAAGGGGAATTACCCCAAGGACGATTGTACTTGGCGGCCGCATCGCTTCACGGCCCTCGTCTGGTACATTGACGGCATGTCTCGCCGCTTCCTCTCCCTTTTAGCCCTCGTCTTTGCCTCTGCACTGTTCGCCGTTCAGGCTCACGCACAGTCCGCGGCAGCAGCGCCGGAGCTGCGCGTCTTCGACGCCACGCTGATCGACAAATCGGTCGACCCCTGCGAGAACTTCTATCAATTCGCCTGCAGCGGCTGGCTCAAGCGCAATCCGCTTCCGGCGGATAAAACCTCTTACGGCCGCTACGAGGAGCTCTACGAGCTGAACCGCTCGCATCTGCACGACCTGCTGGAGCAGGCCTCCGCGCCGGCCGAGTCGCGCACCCCGAACCAGCAGAAGGTGGGCGACGAGTACGCCAGTTGCATGGACACCGCGGCCATTGAAAAAGCCGGCCTGAAGCCGGTGCAGCCCGAGCTCGACCGCATTGCCGCGCTTAAGTCAAAGAGCGATTTGCCCGCGCTGGTAGGCCACCTGCAGACCATCGGCGTCAATGCCTTCTTCCATGCCAGTGCGGACCAGGATTACTCCGATGCCAGCTCGGTGATTGTGGCCTACAACGCTGGCGGGCTGGGCCTGCCGGAGCGCGGCTTCTACACGCGCGCGGATGCCAGGTCCGTTGAGCTGCGCCACCAGTACGTCGAACATGTGCGCAACCTCTTCCAGCTGGCCGGCGAGCAGCCAGAGCAAGCGCAGAAGGATGCCGAAGCGGTTCTGGCGCTGGAGACGCGCCTGGCCACTGCCTCGCTGACCAACGTGGAGCGCCGCGAGCCGAAGAATCTAAACAACCCCACCGACGTGATGAGCTTCGGCAAAACGCAAACGAACTTCTCCATTGCTGAATACGCGGAGGCCACGCACTCGCCCGCCACGGGCAAGATGAACGACGAGCAGCCGAAGTTCTTCGCCGAGTTCAACACGCTCATCGGCGACACGCCGCTGGATCAGATCAAGACCTACCTGCGCTGGCAACTGCTGCACGCCTTCGCCGGCACCAGCGCGCCCGCGGCCTTCGACAAGGAAAGCTGGAACTTCTACGCGCACATTCTCAACGGCGCCGAGTCGATGGAAGACCGCTGGAAGCGCTGCACCAGCCGCGTGGACCGCGAAATGGGCGAGGCGCTCGGCCAGGTCTACGTCGAAAAGTACTTCCCGCCCGAGGCCAAGGAGCACGCCGTCGAAATGACGCTTGCGGTTGAGCAGGCTATGGACAAGGACATCGACAACCTGGACTGGATGAGTGCCGAAACCAAGGTGCGCGCCAAGGAAAAACTGCACGCTGTGATGAACAAGGTCGGCTATCCCGACAAGTGGCGCGACTACTCCAAACTTGAAATCATCCGCGGCGATGCGCTGGGCAACCAGTCGCGCGTGCGCGAGTTCAACTTTGCGCGGCAGATGGCGAAGATTGGCAAGCCGGTGGACAAGAACGAGTGGTACATGTCGCCGCCGACGGTGAACGCCTACTACGACCCGCAGCAGAACAACGTCAACTTCCCCGCCGGCTATTTTCAGCCGCCGTTCTTCAGCGACAAGGAAGACGACGCGGCCAACTATGGCGACATGGGCTCGACGATTGGCCACGAGCTGACCCATGGCTTCGACGACGAAGGACGCCAGTTCGACAAGGACGGCAACCTGAAGGACTGGTGGACCAAAGACGACGGCGAGAAGTTCAACGCGCGCGCCGAGTGCATGGTGAAGCAGTACGACGCGATTGAAGCCGTGCCGGGCGTGCACCTGAACGGCAAGCTGACGCTGGGCGAGAACCTGGCCGACCTGGGCGGCCTGTGGCTGGCCTGGATGGCATGGCAGGAGAAGGCAGCCGCAGCGCACGTGGATATGGACGCGAAGACCGAAGGCTACACGGCGGACCAACGCTTCTGGATTGCCTACACGCAGCAGTGGTGCACGCAAACCCGCCCCGAGCAGTTGCGCACGCAGGCGCAAACCGATTCGCACGCGCCCGAGGAGTATCGAGCGAATACGATTCTGAGCGATCTGCCTGAGTTCGCAAAGAGCTTCAACTGCAAAAAGGCCGCGAAGATGGTGGCGGCGGAGCAGTGCCGGATCTGGTAAGGCAGCAGCTAGCTGCTAGCCTCTAGCTGCTAGCCAACAAGAAAGGCCCGCCTCTCGGCGGGCCTTTCTTGTTGAATCGTTAAGGCATCCCTCGGCGAGTTCAGCTAGTAGCTAGAAGCTAGCGGCTAGAAGCCGGGCGCGTTAGCGCCCGATCACTCCAGCCAGCGTCTCGCCCATCTCCGCGGGAGAGACGACAACGTGGATGCCGGCCTCGCGCATGGCCTGCATCTTGCTTGCGGCAGTACCTTCGCCGCCGCTGATGATGGCGCCGGCATGGCCCATGCGGCGGCCCGGAGGCGCCGTTTGCCCGGCGATGAAGCCGACGACGGGCTTCTTCACGTTGGCCTTGACCCACGCAGCGGCTTCAATCTCCGCCGACCCGCCGATTTCGCCAATCATGATGATGGCCTCGGTGCCGGGGTCATCGTTCAGCAGCTTCAGCGCGTCAATGTGCGTGGTGCCAATAATCGGGTCGCCGCCAATGCCGATGGCCGTCGACTGGCCAATGCCGCGCTGCGTGAGCTGATGCACGGCCTCGTATGTCAACGTGCCCGACTTCGACACGATGCCCACCGTGCCCTGCTTGTGAATGCGGCCCGGCATAATGCCAATCTTCGCCATGCCCGGCGAAATCACGCCGGGGCAGTTGGGCCCGATGAGCCGCGACGTCGAGCTCTTCAGCTTGGCCCACACCTTCACCATGTCCAGCGTGGGAATGCCCTCGGTGATGCAGACGATCAGAGGAATGCCCGCGTCCTCGGCCTCAAGAATGGCGTCGGCGGCAAACGGCGGCGGCACAAAAATCATGGTCGCGTTGGCGCCGGTTTCCTTCACCGCGTCAGTCACGGTGTTGAAGACCGGCCAGCCCTCGTGCTTGGTTCCGCCCTTTCCCGGCGTCACGCCGCCCACCACTTTGGTGCCGTATTCAGCGCAACCCATGGCGTGGAAGGTGCCTTCTTTTCCAGTAATGCCCTGCACGATCAACCGCGTATTGTTGTCTACCAGAACAGCCATATTCCTTAGCTCCTAGCTACTAGCTTCTAGCCTCTAGCTTTCGTGCCTACTGATGCGATCAAGGCTCCCAGCATCTTCGAAGTCTCGATGCAGATTGCTTCAGCCTGCGCGAGTAATGGCGGATCGCCGATCTCAAGCCTCTTGGCCATTAAAAGCTGCGTGTGGACTTCATATGTTGAGCCTTGCGCAATGCTCAAAAACTGCTTGAACTCGCCTTCCGTGGCTCTGCCACGGCCCTCTGCGATGTTGCTCGCCACTGAAACACTCGCGCGCCGCAGCTGCGAGGTTAGCCCGTACAGTTCGTCCTTTGGGAAGGTCTTTGTCAGTCGATAGATGCACTCAGACATGTCCATCGCCTTTTGCCAGACCTTCAAATCCTTGAAATCCTGCGCCAATTGCCACCTCCTTTCGGCAGCAACTTGATGAAGCTAGCAGCTAGAAGCTAGCGGCTAGCAGCTGCTTGTACAACCAATTCCGCCGCATCCTTCATCGTTGCGCCTACCTGGAAGTTCAGGCCCGAATCCTTCAGAATCTTGCGGCCCTCCTCAACATTAGTACCTTCGAGTCGCAGCACAATCGGCACCTTCACGTTCAGCTTTCTGGCCGCGGCCACCACACCGGTCGCCAACCGATCAACGCGCAGAATGCCGCCAAAAATATTGATGAAGATGGCCTTCACGTTGGCATCGCTCAGCAAAATCTCGAAGGCGTGCTCGATTTGTTCTTGAGTTGCCCCGCCGCCCACATCCAGAAAGTTCGCGGGCGAGCCGCCGGCGTACTGAATAATGTCCATCGTCGCCATGGCCAGGCCCGCGCCGTTCACCATGCAGGCAATGGAGCCATCCAGCTTGATGTAGTTGAGCGCGTACTTGCTCGCTTCCACTTCCAGCGGATCTTCCTCGGCCGTATCGCGCAGCGCCTTGATGTCCGCATGGCGGAAGAGCGCGTTGTCGTCAAAGTTGATCTTCGCGTCGAGGGCGAACAGCTTGTCGTCCTTGGTGGTGATGAAGGGATTGATTTCGACCAGCGAGGCGTCCGTATCGATGACCGCCTTGTACAGGCTCTGGAAGAAGCCCACCGCCTGATTAATCTGCGTGGTCTTCAGGCCCAGCGCGAAGGCCAGCTTGCGTGCCTGCCATGCGCCAAAGCCCACTGCCGGGTCGATCGTCTCCTTGAAGATGGCCTCCGGCGTTTTAGCCGCGACCTCTTCAATCTCCATGCCGCCGGCCTGCGAAGCCATAAACACCAGCTTGCCCGTGGAGCGGTCCAGCACAATGCCCAGGTAGAGCTCGCGGTCAATCGCCGCGGTCTCTTCGATAAGCAGACGCTGCACCTTCTGCCCCTGCGGCCCGGTCTGGTGCGTCACCAGCTGCATGCCCAGGATGGTCTTGGCATAGCGCTCGGCATCCTCGCGCGTTTTGGCCACCTTCACGCCGCCGCCCTTGCCGCGGCCTCCGGCATGAATCTGCGCCTTCACCACAACGCCCGAAGCGCCCTCTGAGAACAGCCGGCGCGCCACATCGTTGGCTTCTTCCAGCGTGTTGGCCATTTCGCCCTTGGGCACGGCCACGCCGTACTTGGCCAGGATTTCTTTTGCCTGATACTCGTGAATTTTCATGATGGTTTGGGGCCAACCTACCCGCTTGAATTTGGGGATCGCAGAGTGAACGTGTCCGGTGCGGACCAGTGCGAGCGAATCGGCGATACGGCCATACTATCTTGCGCGGCGAACCACCGGCAACGCGCCGGGCACGCCAATCTCTGTCTCATGCCCCACGGCGGAACCCGATTACCATATTGAGAGATGAGCATCGTTAAAGAGCTTTTGAAGCCCCTGGCCGAAGATGGCGCGCAGATGACGCGCGAGCAGGCGGCCGCCGTTTTGGATTCGATTCTGGCCGGCGAAGCCGCCGACGTCGAAGTTGCCGCCCTGCTGGCCGTGCTGGCCACTCGTGGCGAGCAGTATCCCGAGTTGGCCGGTTTTGTCGATGTGATGCGCAAGCGCGTCGTACCCCTGCCCTTTACAGATGCCGAGCGCGCCGAGCTGGTGGATTGCGTGGGCACGGGCGGCGGTGGGCCGCGCACCTTCAACATTTCCTGCGGAGCGGCGCTGGTGGCCGCGGCGGCCGGCGCCAAGGTGGCCAAGCACGGCAACCGCGCCGTCACCTCGCAATGCGGCGCGGCCGACGTGCTGGAATCCCTCGGCGTGCCCATCGACCTTGAGCCGGAGATGGCCGTCGAGTGCCTGCGCGCAACGGGATTCGTCTTTCTCTACGCGCCGCTTTACCACCCGGCCATGAAGGCCGTGGGCCCGCTGCGCAAGGCGCTTGGCTTCCGCACGATTTTTAACCTTGTCGGCCCGCTCACCAATCCGGCGGGAGCGCGCGCCCAGGTCATCGGCGTGCTTGCGCCAAGCCGCGTGCTGCTGGTGGGCCGCACGCTGGCCGCGCTGGGCGCAACCCGCGCCTTCGTGGTCCACGGAACTGACGGAATTGATGAGCTGACTACCACGGGCGAATCAGTTGTAGCCCGCGTGGAGCTGCTCGAAGGCGCGGAAAAGCCAGAGCTCAAGGCCGCTCGTATTACGCCAGAGATGGCCTGCCTGCCGTTGGCCAAACTTGAAGACTTCATCGGCGGCGACATTGCCACCAACACCTCGCTGCTCTACGACGTGCTCACCGGCATTCCCGGCGCGCGCCGCGACATCGTTCTACTCAACGCCGCAGCCGCGCTGGTAGCCGCCGGCATCGCCGGCGACCTGAAGGAAGGCGTGGCACTCGGCGCCGACGCCATCGACTCCGGCCAGGCAGCAGCCACTCTCGCCAAGCTGCGCGCCTTTGGCGACAAGCACGGCAAGAAACAGCCTTGATTTCGTTCCAGTATTCTTCACGTCCAAGCCACACGGAGGTTCGACCCATGAAACGCATTGCACTTCTCGCGGTTCTGGCGCTTGCTGGCGCGGCCTGCGCAACGGCGCAGCAGCCCGGCCAGCCCAATCTGAAGATCGACTCGACCAACCGCACAATCTCCGTCACCGCCACGGAAAGCGTCAGCGTGGAGCCGGAGGTCGCCGTGCTGCACATCGGCTTTGAGACTGCGCCCACCGATGCCAAGTCGGCCTACGCGGCGGGCTCGCGCACCTCCAACGCCATCATCGCCGCGCTCAAGCAGGCCGGCGTTGCCGAGGGCGACATCCGCAGCCAGTCGCAGTACCTGTCGCCGGATTACACCGTGCCCAAGCTGCACAAGTACAAGCTCCAGCAGCAGTGGACAGTGCGCTGCTCCCCGGCGCGCGCCGCCGAAATTCTGGACATCGCCATCGACGCCGGAGCCACCAGCAGCGGCGCCATCGAGTGGAATGTGAAGGACGAGAAGGCGCTGGAGAATCAGGCTCTCGACAAGGCTGCTGCGCGGGTGAAAGAAAATGCGGCCGCGCTGGCCAGGGGACTGGGCGTGCAGCTCGGCCGGCTGGTTTATGCCAGCAATCAGGTTTCAGGCGGCATCATGCCCGCGCCCATGATGCGCACCTTTGCGATGAAGGCTGCGGACACCAACGCGCCGCTGGCCGTCGAGCCGCAAAAAGTCTCGCGCGAAGCCACCGTCTACGCCGTCTTTGCTATCGAGTAGACAACTTCCACGCGGTACCGGGACAGTGCTACAGCTAAAGCAGCCCAGAGCGGCCCGCGATGCGGCGCGCAAACGACCAGGAGAGCAGCGAGGCGCCGAGAGCCAGAGTGATCCAGCCTGCATTCTGCAGGGAAAACGGAATTGTGAATGTCTGCGCATGCGCCGCATGCAGCTCCGGCGAGTGCACGGCAGTTGCCATCTCTTTGCCGAAGCTGACAGCAACCCAAACCAGTCCGCCGGCGGCGGCAACCATTCCCGGCAAAACGCGCTTCCACGGAAACGGAAGCGGCGCCGGTGCGGCAGCCTCTTGCTGAATGCGCGTCATAACCGCCTCGACAAACCCCGATGAGGGCAGCAGTTCGTCGTCCGTGGCCAGAATATGATCGAGTGTTTTGTCGTCCATCGTCAGGCCTCCTTTCCAGTGGTGCTCAGCTCCATGGCGGCGTGTTCAGCGCCGAGATGGGGAAATCGACTTCGCAAGAGAGCTCGTGCGCGGGCAAGGCGGGCTTTCACCGTGCCTTCCGGCAGGCGCATGGTGCGGGCCGCGGCGGCTACATCCATCTCATGAAAGTAAAACAGGATAATCGGCTCCCGATAACGCAGAGGTAAAGCCAGCACCGCGCGGCGAACGGATTCCTGGCGAGAGCGCGCTTCCACCGCATCGTACTGGCGCGCGGGGCCGGCAGGCTCTGCCGCATCCTCAAGAGAAATGCTGGCCGCCGGAATGCGCTGCAACTCCGTGCGAAAGACGTTGGCCGCAAGCGCAAACAGCCATGTGGAGAAGCTGGCTTCGCGCCGCCATTGGGCAAGTCCGCGCCAGGCCCGGACAAGTGCCTCCTGGGCCATCTCCTCGGCGCGGCCGCGGTCGCGGCAGTATCGAAAGGCCATGTTGACAAGCGGTCGCTGCCAGCGGCGCACGATGGCTTCAAAGGCCGATACATCGCCAGCCAGGACGCGATCCACCGCTGCCAGATCGTCCATCGAGCTTTGGGAAGTCGTGCTTTCCACTTTTGCTCTCCGTACGGTGGGACCGGCTGTTTGCCCGGCAGGTTGCATTTTATTCCCAGGCTTCTCCGCAGGCCGGAAATGGGCCACAACGCGGGGAACGTCAGCGGCACGGCAAGAAAATGCAACCGCCTGCCGAACAACCCTGTCGTACCCAGCGCAACCGGAAAAAGAGCTTCCGGTGCAACGACAGGAGGACTTTATGACACATCTGGTACTTGCAAACCTGGGCGCAATGGGAATCATCGGCGGCGACACCGCAATGTGGCTGTTCCTCTCCGTCGGCGCCATCGCTCTGTTTGGGATCTTTCTGCCCATTACCAGTTCTTTCGAGGCACGGCGGAAGGAGCGCGAGGCGTTC
>DASVLI010000206.1:0-2730 GCA_036384955.1 Occallatibacter sp. | reverse complement strand
GAGCAAATCGGGCTTGCCGTCGTCGTCAATATCCACAAATACCGCCGTCATGCCGTAATACTTGTTGGTGTCCGCCACGCCGGCCTTCACGCTCACATCAGTAAAGGTGCCGTCGCCGTTGTTGTGGAAGAGATGATCCGGCTCACCCTCCAGCCCGCGCGGACCGCAGGTCAGGTTGCCAATACCGCGATAGGCGCAATCCGCAAAGCCCACCACTTTACTGCGTGGATAGGGCAGTTTCTCGCGGTCGAAATGAACGTATCCGGCCACGAACAAATCCAACTTGCCGTCGCCGTCGTAGTCGCCCCAGGTAGCGCCGCTGGACCAGTTGCCCAGCGTTACTCCGGCCTTTTCTGCCACATCGGTAAATGTGCCGTCGTGATTGTTGTGGTAAAGCCGGTTCCTGCCGTAGTTGGAGACGAAAATGTCGGGCCAGCCATCGTTGTCGTAGTCGCCTACGGTCACGGCAAAGCCCCAGCGGTCGTTGGTCACGCCGGCTTTGGCCGCAACATCGGTAAATGTGCCATCGTGGTTGTTGTGGAAGAGCGCCGCGTGGGGCGGATCTGCTTTGCCGTCCAGCGCATCGAAGGTCGAGCCGTTTACCAGATAGATGTCGAGCCAGCCGTCGTTGTCGTAATCCAGCAACGCAACGCCCGAGCCGTTCGACTCCACGATAAAGGTCTTATCCGGACCGCCCATCACGTGCCGCCAACCGCCCAGGCCTGCTGCCGCGGTCACGTCCTGGTATACGACGGAGCCCGAGCTTACAAAGCCACCGGCGGTAATAGGCCGCCCTTCGACGTCGTATTCGGCAGGATGCGCAGCACCGCTCGCCATGGTGTTTTGTGCTATCACTGGAGCCCCAAGGAACGCCACGCACAACACCGCAAATGCTACCCCGAATGGTGCGCCTGTTCTTCGCACTGACCAGCTCCGTGTGATTGGTTCACGACATACTAACCGAACCGCGATACTGCGCAATACCCCATTTTGAGGGCGCGGTATATCCTGAAGAGTTGCCCCGGCTTAGTGCGGCCATTTGTTCCGGCCTCGCCCCGGCGGCGCGCAAACTGCCATGAGCTCACAAACAATCTCCATCCATCTGCCCGACGGTTCGGTCAAGCAAGTGCCCTCCGGCACCACCCCGCTCGACATCGCCACTTCCATCTCACCGCGCCTCGCCGCCGCCTCCGTAGTCGCGCGCATCACGCCTGTCGACGCTGGCTCACCGCCGCAGGGCTCCGCCCCCGACGGCCAGTCGGAGGCTGCCATGTACGCCGCCGAGGACGCCTCCGCGCCTCGTCTGGTGGACCTGGCTGCGCCGCTTACCGAGGACGTCAAGCTCGAGCTCCTCAAGGAGTCCGACCCCGAGGCCCTCAAAGTGGTGCGCCACTCCGCAGCCCACGTCCTCGCCACTGCCGTCCTTGAGCTCTTTCCGGAGACCAAGCTCGGCCACGGCCCGGCCACCGACGCAGGCTTTTTCTACGACTTCTACCGCGAGAAGCCATTCACCCCCGACGATTTGGTCATCATTGAAAAGAAGATGGCCGAAGTCATCGCGCGCGACGAGAAGTTTGTCCGCGAGTACGAGCCGCGTGAGCAGGCCCTCGCCGAGTTCGACAAAGATGGCGACTTCATGAAGACGCACTTCGTCACCAAGTTCACGCAGCCCGGTGCGAACGTCAGCTTCTACCGCAATGGCAAGTTCATTGACTTTTGCCGTGGCCCGCATGTGCCCTCTACCGGCCGCGTCAAGGCTGTCAAGGTCACCAACCTGGCCGGCGCCTACTGGCTCGGCGACGAGAAGAATCCCCAGCTCCAGCGCATCTACGGTACCGCCTTCTTCTCGCAAAAGGATCTCGACGCGCACTTCGCGCGCCTGGAGGAAGCGGCCAAGCGCGACCACCGCGTTCTTGGCAAGCAGCTGGACCTGTTCAGCATTCAGGAGCTGGCTGGCGCCGGCCTCATCTTCTGGCACCCCAAAGGCGCCATGATCCGCAAGGTCATGGAAGACTGGATGCGCGACGAGTGCCTCCGCCGCGGCTATGAGCTTGTCTATACCCCGCACGTGGCGCGCATCAACCTCTGGCAAACTTCCGGCCACGAAGGCTTCTACGCCTCCAACATGTTCACCCCCATGGAACTGGACGATGCGATGTATCGCATGAAGCCCATGAACTGTCCGTTCCACATCCTCATCTACAAGAACTCGCCCAAGAGCTATCGCGATCTACCCGTCCGTTATGCCGAGCTGGGCAACGTCTACCGCTACGAGCGTTCCGGCACCATGCACGGCCTGCTCCGCGTCCGCGGCTTTACGCAGGACGACGCCCACATCTTCTGCACGCCGCAGCAGATTGAGAGCGAAGTGGCCGCCTGCATCGACTTTGCTGAAGCCGTGCTCAAAACCTTCGGCTTCTCTGAGTTCAAAATCGAGCTCTCCACCTGGGATCCCAACGACCGCGCCCACTACGCAGGCTCGGACGAGAACTGGAACCTGGCCATCAGCTCGCTTGACAACGTGCTCAAGGCCAAGGGCATTCCGTACAAAACGATTCCGGGCGAAGCCGCGTTCTACGGTCCCAAGATCGACGTCAAGCTGGTCGACGTTCTCGGTCGCCTCTGGCAGCTATCCACGGTTCAATTTGACTTCAACCTGCCCGCCCGCTTCGAGCTCGAATATGTCGGAGAAGACGGCGAGCGCCATCAGCCCGTCATGGTGCACCGCGC
>DASVLI010000205.1:0-7668 GCA_036384955.1 Occallatibacter sp. | reverse complement strand
CCCCCCCCCCCCCCCCCCCCCCCGGGGGCGAGGCAAGGAGATACCGGGGCAAAAATTCGCGCACTCTGCGGCCAGGCAGGCTGAAAAGCCTCTACAGCCGCTCCGCCACGCTCTTGGCCTGCGTAAACAGCAGCAAATAATCCGGTCCGCCGGCCTTCGAGTCCGTTCCACTCATATTGAAGCCGCCAAACGGATGCGCGCCAACCATTGCGCCCGTGCACTTGCGGTTCAGGTAGAGATTGCCCACGTGGAACTCCGCCCGCGCGCGCTCCAGCTTGGCGCGGTCCGCGGAGTAAACGGCGCCAGTCAGTCCGTACTCAGTGTTGTTGGCCACCGCCAGGCCTTCGTCAAAATTCTTCACCTTGATCAGCGCCAGCACCGGTCCAAAAATCTCTTCCAGCGAAATCACCGCGTCCGGCGCAATGTCCGCAATCACCGTCGGCTCAATCAGATAGCCGCCGTCCTCGTTGGCCACGGCCTTGCCGCCCGCCAGCAGCCGGCCTTCCTTCTTGCCCGTCTCGACGTAGCCCAGAATCGACTCATACGCGGCCTTGTTGATCACCGGTCCCATATTTGGATTCTTCGCCGGGTCGCCGACCGTCAGCTTCGCCACGCGCTCGCGAATCTTGTCCTCAAGAATCGCGTACACCGGCTCTTCGATAATCGCCCGCGAGCATGCCGAGCACTTCTGTCCGCTGAAGCCGAATGCCGCCGCCACAATCCCATCCGCCGCCGCGTCCAGGTCCGCATCCGCGCTCACCAGAATCGAATCCTTGCCGCCCATCTCCAGAATCGTCCGCTTAATCCAGATCTGTCCCGGCTGCGCCTTGGCCGCGCGCTCGTGAATATCCAGGCCCACAGCCTTCGATCCGGTAAATGCGATGAACCGCGTCTTCGGATGCGCCACAATTGCGTTGCCGAAGGTCGCGCCAGCGCCAGGGCAAAAGTTCACCACGCCTGGCGGCATGCCCACTTCCTCCAGCAGATTCACAAACCGCGCCGCAATCGTCGGCGAGTCGCTTGAAGGCTTCAGCACAACCGTATTGCCAGCCACAATCGCCGCCGCCGTCATTCCCGCCATAATGGCGAACGGGAAATTCCACGGCGGAATCACCGCGCCCACGCCCAGCGGCACGTACAGTAGTTCGTCCTTCTCGCCCGGCAACTGGATCGGCGTCTTCGCCTGCGCCAACCGCAGCGCCTCGCGGCTGTAGAACTCCATGAAGTCGATGGTCTCGGCCACATCCGCATCGGCCTCAGCCCAGTTCTTGCCCACTTCATACGTCAGCCACGCGCAAAACTCGAACTTCCGCGCGCGAATCGTCTCCGCCGCATGCAGCAGCAGGGAAGCACGCTCTTCCACGCTCGTCCGGCTCCATGTTGCGTACGCCGCAAGCGCCGCCTGCATGGCCAGCTCCGCGTGCTCCGCGCCGGCCTTCTGGTGCACGCCAACCACCTGCGCCGGCCGCGCCGGATTCACCGACTTGATCTTGCCTTCGGTGCGTAGCCGCTTGCCGCCAATCACCAGGTCGTACTCGCGGCCCAGCTCGGCGGCCACAACTTCCAGGGCCTCGTGCATGCGCCGCGCATTTTCCGGCGCTTTGAAGTCCACAAATGGCTCATTGGCATACACGCCTTGTGGCGTGCGCGGCTGAATGGAGGTAGTCAATGTCGCAGTGCTCATATCGTTTCGATTGTAGTCCAGCGCACATTTGGCGGCCCTGATTCCGCCTGCTGTTTGATATGTTCCCTACATGTCTTTCATGCAGGATTTCCGGCGGCTGACCTCCAGCCAGCGGCACGCCTTTGTCGCGTCGTTTCTCGGCTGGACTCTCGACTCGCTCGACTTCTTCCTGCTTGTCTTCTGCGTCAAGGCCATCTCCGTCGACTTCCACGTCAAACCCTCCGACGTGCTCGGCGCGGTCTTCTGGACTCAGGCCTTCCGTCCCGTCGGCGCGTTGCTCTTCGGCTGGCTGGCAGACCGTTACGGCCGTCGTCCCGTGCTCATCTTCAACATCCTCAGCTTCAGCATCATCGAGTTCGCCTGCGCCTTTGCGCCCTCGCTCAACATGCTGCTGGTTCTGCGCGCTCTGTTCGGCATTGCCATGGGCGGCGAGTGGGGCGTCGGCGCCGCGCTCGCCTTCGAGTCGCTGCCCCGCGAAGGCCGCGGCACCTTCAGCGGCATCCTGCAGGAGGGCTACGCCTTCGGCTCCATCCTCGCCTCCGCCGCTTATGCGGTCTTCTTCGCTGGCATCCACTGGCACGGCATCGTGATTCCGGGCATCGGCTGGCGCGGACTTTTTATCCTCGGCTCGACGCCTGCGCTGCTGGTGCTCTATGTGCAAATGCGCGTCAAAGAAAGCCCGGTCTGGCTGGCCGGCGCAAAAAAGCGCGCCGCGCGGCCTGAAGGCGAGCGCATCGCCGGCCGCGGCGCACTGCTTCTCCGCTTCCTGCCCACCTTCCTCTTTCTTGTCCTGCTCATGACCGCCTTCATGAGCTTTTCGCACGGCACGCAGGACGTGTATCCAACATTCCTCACCGTGCAAATGAAGCTCACTCCTGAAGTCGTCGGCCTGCTCGGCGTTCTCTACGGCTTCGGCTCCATTGCGGGCGGCTTCATCTTCGGCATGCTCTCTGAAAAATGGGGCCGCCGCCGCGCCATCATCACCGCCGCACTGCTCGCGCTGCCTGTGATTCCGCTCTATGCCTACGGCCACAACGCCTGGATGCTCGGCGCAGGCGCGGTGCTGATGCAGTTCATGGTGCAGGGCGCATGGGGAGTCGTTCCGGCCTATCTCACCGAGCTCTCGCCGGCTCCGGTGCGCGCCACCGCTCCGGGACTCGCCTATCAGCTCGGCGGCCTCATCACCTCGTGGAATGGGAAAGGGCAGGCGCTTCTGGCTGAAAAGTGGGGAACCTATCCGCCGGTCCTCGCCATCACCGTCGCGCTTGTCGCGCTTACCCTGGCTGGGCTGGCCGCGCTGGGCCGCGAGGCCAAAGGCGCCGAAATGCACGCCGAATAGATCCAGGCTCCTGCTTTCGTTCCCTTTTTAGCGATCGCCTGCCATTTGTGTAATGGTAATGGTACCCTGCAGCATTTTTGCATGTGAGTAACATAGGTTGATGCACAATCAGAATGTAGGAGAGTTTCCACTGTGCCCCGTATTCACTTCCAACAGCAGCTCGCCGAGCTGAAAGATAAACTTCTGGCCATGGCGGCCCTGTCACAGCAGGCCGTCGAGTCGGCCGTTGAGGCTTATCTGCAGCGCGACCATGGCCTCTGCCAGTACGTCAAGCAGAACGAGACGGCCATCAACACCGCCCAGCGCGAGCTGGACGAGATGGCCTACGAACTGCTCGCCAAGGAGCAGCCCATGGCCATCGACCTGCGCTTCATCCTTGCCGTCATCAAAATCAACGGCGACCTGGAACGCATTGGCGATCAGTCGATGGCAATCTCCCGCCGCACCCGCGACATCCTGAAGACCGAGCAGGTGGAGCTGCCGGTCGACTTTGAAGCCATGGGCGAGTTCGCCGGCCGCATGATTCGCAGCGCCGTGCAGTCGCTGCTTGAAGGCGATGCCCGCCTGGCCGACTACGTGCGCGAGATGGACGACGAGATTGACCGCATGAACCGCCGCGCCCAGGCCGACCTGCTCAAGCTCATCCAGGAAAAGCCGCAGTACACGCAGCAGGCCATGAACGGCATGATGACCTCGCGCAGCCTGGAGCGCATCGCCGACCACGCCTCCAACATCGCCACCGACGTCATCTTCTGGATTCGCGGCGCCGACGTTCGCCATCAGCTCAGCATGGCGATGGACTGATTCCGCCACGCGCAAACACAAAGGCCTTCCGCCACCGCGGAAGGCCTTCTTGCTTCAGGTTGTTGACCGGCTTAACGCGTCGCTTCAAACAGGAACCAGGCGCGGCGCTCGGCCTCGTCGATCCAGACCTCAATCAGGCTGGTGGTGGCAAAGTCGCCTGCCTTGCCTGCCACTTCATGAGCGGCACGCAGGCTCTCCACCAGCGCCTTGTTGTCGGAGCACAGCTCCTTCAGCATAGCCGTCGCTTCCACGAACTCATGATCATTGTCCTGGATGCGCTGCAAGCGCGCGATGTGCCCGATCGACCGCACCGTAGTGCCGCCAATCTTGCGCACGCGCTCGGCAATGTCGTCGCTGATGGCAAAAATCTGCGTGGCCTGCTCATCCAGCAGCAGATGGTAATCGCGGAAGTGCGGCCCGCTCATATGCCAGTGGAAGTTCTTCGTTTTCAGGTAGAGGGCAAACACATCTGCCAGCAGCGCGTTCAACACGCTCGACAGGTTCTTGACTTCTTCGGGGGAAAAGCCATCGGCAGGATTAATCTTCACTGCCTTCGCTGCATCATTTGTCTGGGTTGCCATGCAATCTCCTTTTGCGGGGAAGGCCGCTGGCGGCGCGATTAGGGAAGCCGCGGTACGGCTCAACCTTCACACTCACTTCGATGCAGGAATCCTGCGAGCGGTTCCACCGATTGTTCAAAATCCGGTGAACCGCTGGAAATGCACCCTACAAGCAGCAAGGGCGCTGGCCATGGTGGCCAACGCCCTTTTCCCCCTGCATGCAAATCGTTGTTTTATGCCGGGTGCGTGGCATAGTGCAGCAGCACAGCCACCGCGCAGCTGGTCAGCCGCGTCGCGGCGGAGTCTGCACGGCTGGTCAGAATCACCGGCACGCGCGCGCCCAGTACGATTCCGGCAAGCTGCGCGCCGCCCAGATACTCCAACTGCTTGGCCAGCATGTTGCCGCTTTCGAGATCGGGAACAACAAGAATGTCGGCCTGTCCGGTCACCGGCGAGTTCAGGTGTTTGATCTTGGCAGCCTTCACGCTCACGGCGGTATCGAATGCCAGCGGGCCGTCCAGAACGCCGCCCGTAATCTGACCGCGATCGGCCATCTTGCAAAGAGCCGCGGCTTCCATCGTCGACGGAATCTTCGGGTTCACCGTCTCCACAGCAGAGAGCAGCGCAACCTTGGGCTGCGGAATGCCCAGCGCGTGCGCCAGGTCAATCGCGTTCTGCACAATGTGAATCTTGTCCTCGAACTCCGGCTTGATGTTGATGGCCGCGTCGGTAATCAGCAGGGTGCGCGCGTAGGCGGGCGTATCCATCACAAACACGTGCGTAATGCGGCGGCTGGTGCGCAGTCCGGTCTCGCGCTGCATGGCCACCTTCATCAGCTCATCAGTGTGCAGGCTGCCCTTCATCATGGCCTGGGCGTTGCCGCTGCGGCACATGGCCACGCTCAGCTCCGCAGCCTTCACTTCGGTCTCGGCGTTCAGAATTGCGTACTTGCTGATGTCGACGCCAATCTTGACAGCCAGCGCCTTCATGCCCGCCTCGGGGCCAATCAGGGTCGGCTCAATCAGGCCAGCTATCGTCGCTTCCACGGCGCCCTTCAGCGCCACATCCGACATGGGCCAGCAGACCGCCGTCGTAATCGCTTTCAGGCTCTTGCAGCGCTCCAGAAACTTGTGAAAAACATGAAAGTCGGCCGGGTGGCTGACCAGCGGGTCAACCGCAACGGCCTCGGCAATAGGGGCAAGATCACTCATGATGTGCTTTTCTCCTGGCCCGGGCAGGGAACATGCCCGAACCTCACAGCGATATTGTCTCCCGCACTCGATTGCCGGAGTGTGTCACGGGTCACAGGATGGCCCTATGTTGCACAATACGGGACAAAAAGTCTACTGTCTTCCCGCCGCGCGATTCTGCTCTTTCAACCACTGGTACAGCGGCGCAAAGTAGTCCAGCATGGGCTGCGCATCCAGCTTGTCGGTGCCCGTCATCTGCTTTAGAGTCAGTTGCCACGGCTGTGACTGGCCGGCCTCCAGCATCTGCTTCAGCTTGTCGCCGGCGGCCTTCGAGCCATAAAAACTGCACCGGTTCAGCGGCCCGGTGTAGCCGCTGGCGTCGCACATGGCCTTGAAGAACTGGAACTGATAGATGCGCGCCAGAAAGTAGCGCGCGTACGGCACGTTGGTGGGGATGTGGTTTTTCGCGCCAGCGTCGAAGTCCGCCTCGGTGCGTTCCACGGGCGGCGCCACGCCCTGATACTTTTCGCGCAGCTCCCACCATGCCTTGTTGTAGTCGGCCGGCTTCACCTGGCCAGAGAAGACCTCCCAGCGCCACTTGTCCAGCGCCAGTGCAAAGGGCAGAAACGCAACTTTGTCCAGCGCGGTGCGCAACTGCAACGGAATGTCGGCCTGCGCCGGTGGCTCGCTCTCCGCCAGTCCCAGCGTCTTCAGGTAGTGCGGCGTAATCGACAGCGCCAGCGCGTCACCAATCGCCTCGTGGAAGCCGTCATTGGCTCCGCTGCGGAAGAGAAAAGGCTGCTTGTCGTAGGCGCGCTGATAGAAGTTGTGCCCCAGCTCGTGATGCACAGTGGTGAAGTAGTCGGCATTCACCTCGATGCACATCTTTACCCGCAGGTCGTCCACCGAATCCAGATCCCAGGCCGAGGCGTGGCACACCACGTCGCGGTCCCGCGGATGCACGAACTGCGACCGCTCCCAGAAAGTTTTCGGCAAGGCTTCAAATCCCAGAGAAGTGAAAAAGTTCTCGCCGTAGTGCACCATGTCGCGCGCCGCGGCCAGGTGCGCCGCGTGGCCCGCATCCGAACTCAAATCCGCGCCGGGCACAAACGCCGCTGCTGCCGCCGGATCGCGCTCGGCAATCTGCTTCTTCAGCGCGGCTTCCAGATCCAACGGCTTGAACTGCGCCAGGGCGGGATCGGTGGGCGCAACAATGTCGTAGATGTTGCCCCACTCCTGCGCCCACATGTTGCCCAGCAACTGCGCGGGAATCATTCCATCCGGCCGCTCGGCCGCCTTGCCATACTGCGCAATCAGCCGGTTCCGGACGTAAGTGTGCAACTCGTCGTAGAGAGGCTTCAGTTGCTCCCACGCGCGTTCCACTTCCGTATCAAACTCTGCCGGCGTCATGTCGTAGCCGGCACGCCAAAACTCGCCCGTGTCGTGATAGCCCAGCTCACGCGCGCCAATGTTCTGCAGCTCGATAAAGCGCGTGTACTTGGCACGCATCGGCGCACCCACCGCGTGCCAGCCCACCCACAGCTTGGTCAGCTCCTCGGGGTCGCGCGAGCGCGCCATCGCCGTCGAAATCTCATCGATGCCCATGCACTTCGCGTCGTTGCCATCGGGGCAGAACTTGCCCTTGCCATACATGCCGGTCAGCTCCGCGGCTAGCTGGGCCTGCTCGGCCAGCAGCGCGGGATCTTTCGGCGCGGCGGTTGCGTTCAGCTTCAGCAACTGCATCTGCCGTGTCAGATCCGCGGGCAGCTTGATGTGGTCGAAGCGATGGCTTGCGTCGATCAGCGCAAGCGTGCGCGCCGTCTGCTGCCCGTTCACCAGCGCCACGTTGTTAGCCGTGTCGGGCGTGATGTAAGTTTCCGAGATCCACTGCGCATGCGCCGAATCCGTGTTCAGCTTCAGCAATTCCGCGCTCGCACTATCCAAAAACGTGCGTGCTTCGGCCACGGTGGGCTGCTTGGTCTCTTTCGATTGGGCGGCGGCTGCGATTGCAGCGCATAGACATACGGCTATGGCAAGGATACGAGTGCGCATGGCGGGAGTATAAACCGGCTTTGCATCGATTGCTGTGAG
>DASVLI010000204.1:0-3205 GCA_036384955.1 Occallatibacter sp. | reverse complement strand
TTGTGGTTCGGCCCCGTCTTGTGCGCGGCAATCACCAGCGCGTAGCCCGGCACCTCATAGGCCGCGGTCAGGTTGCCGGCCGGGTCGTTCAGCGTGTAGCTGCCGTCCCCGTTCACCGTGTAGGCAATCGTCCCGCTGTCGCCGTTCGACACGTTGCTGTAGCTCATCGTGTGGGCCGTGGTGTCAATCGTGATGGTCAGAAAATCGCCCACCGACGCCGTCCCGTTGTACACCCGCGGCGCGGGATTCAACGAATTGGTATTTGAAACGCAGCTGCACAGTGCCAGCAAAAACAGCAGAGCGCAAAGCTTCCGTACGCGCATGGAGCCTCCGTGCGGCGCACCAGGGTGCGCCTCTGCAGGAGCCATCGGCCAAACCCGTCATCCAAATGCGCATGTAGCGGAACTGTGCAGCTCAAAGGTGTAAGGGCCAGCGCCCCCATATCCGTCTTTCAGAAAGCATACCCAGCACCAAAAAATGGTTGCCCCAGGTCCCTCGCATTTTGGGACCTGGGAAAGCGACTCTTCCCACGGAAATTGGATGCCCCATCCTTGCGTAGCAAGGGTGGGAAACCACAACCAAGTACTCAGGGAAGCTCGCACCCTCACCAAAAATGGTTGCCCCAGGTGCCTCGCACTTGGGCACCTGGGAAACTACGCCGCTTCCCACGAAAATTGGATGCCCCATCCTTGCGCAGCAAGAGTGGGAAACCACAACCAAGTACTCAGGGAAGCTCGCACCCTCACCAAAAATGGTTGCCCCAGGTGCCTCGCACTTGGGCACCTGGGAAACTACGCCGCACGCAATGCCTCCCGGAGGGAGGCAACGAAAATAGCCCAGGGCGAAAGCCCTGGGAAAAGCCCACCCAACCATCCGCCGCCCCGGAGGGGCGGCACGACCCTCACCAAAAAAGGCAGAGGCTTCAGCCCCTGCGAGCTTTGCAGATAATTACCCCGCCTCGGCGCACAATCAACCCATGCTGTCTCTCCATCACCGGGCAGAAAGACAAAAAGCGAAGACAGGGCGAACAATACCCCCCCCCTCCCCCCCCCCGGGGTAGGAAAGGGCAAGGGAAAAGCTACGCCCTTACCCGCTCCAGCAACGTGAGGGTCGGGCCGGCCTGGTTCACCGTATAGAAGTGCAATCCGGGTGCGCCGTTGGCCAGCAGCGTCTGGCACAGTTGCGCCACCACATCCAGGCCAAACTCCACCAGAGCCTGCTTGTCGTCCTGCAGCTCTTCCAGGCGCAGCTTCACCCAGCGCGGCAGGTCCGCGCCGCAGCCGGCGCAAAAGCGCACGGTATTGGCAAAGCCGGTGATGGGCATAATCCCGGGCACCACGGGAATCGTGATGCCAGCCTTGGCGCACCGCTCCATAAAGTGCAGGTAGGCGCCGGGGTTGTAGAACAGTTGTGTCAGCGCCGCGTCGGCGCCAGCCTCCACCTTGCGGCGGAAGTTCTCAAAGTCGGTGGTCGCATTCGCAGCCTGCGGATGCACCTCGGGGTAGGCAGCCACTTCAAGGTGGAACCAGTTGCCATGCTCGGCGCGGATAAAGCTCACCAGCTCGTTGGCGTAGTGGAACTCGCCCGGAGCAGACGTGCTCATCGCCATAGCCGGCAGGTCGCCGCGCAGCGCCACAATGCGCTTCACGCCGGCCTCGCGGTAGCGATTCAGCAGCGCCGCAATGCCGGCGCGCGTCGAGCCCACGCACGTCAGGTGCGGCGCAACCTCAATGCCAGTCTCCGCAACGACGGTGGTCAGCGTCTGGTAGGTGCCGTCCTGATCCGAGCCGCCCGCGCCATGCGTCACGGAAAAAAAGCTCGGCTTGGCGGTCGCAAGCTGCGCCAGCACAGCAGGCAGCTTGGCCGCCGCCTCAGGATTCCGCGGCGGAAAAAGCTCGAAGGAGAAGCGTGGTTGTGCGCTCATACTTTGCCGTTCATTCTCGATGCGGCTGGAAACATCACTGTCCGGGCTTCGTTTCCGAAGCCCGGACAGTGAGCTGTTAGCTGAAGGCTGATAGCTGTCAGCTGCTCTTAGTACCGATAGTGTTCGGCCTTGTACGGCCCTTCCACCGGCACGCCGATGTAGTCGGCCTGCTTCTGCGAGAGCCGCGTCAGCTTCACGCCGATCTTCTCCAGATGCAGCCGCGCCACTTCCTCGTCCAGCTTCTTGGGCAGCACGTACACATCCACCTTGTAGCTGTCCTTGTGCTTCCACAGGTCCAGCTGCGCCAGCGTCTGGTTGGCAAAGCTGTTCGACATCACAAAGCTCGGATGGCCCGTGGCGCAGCCCAGGTTCACCAGGCGGCCTTCGGCCAGCACAAAAATCTCATGCCCGTCGTCGAAGTGGTACTTGTCCACCTGCGGCTTGATGTTGAGCTTGGTCGCTGTCTTGTCCGAGTTCAGCCGGTCCATCTGGATCTCGTTGTCGAAATGGCCGATGTTGCAGACAATCGCCTGGTCCTTCATCTTCTGCATGTGTTCCAGCGTGATGATGTCAACGTTGCCGGTGGTCGTCACATAAATGTCGCCGCGGCCCAGCGTGTCCTCGATGGTCGTCACTTCAAAGCCTTCCATCGCCGCCTGCAGCGCGTTGATGGGGTCGATTTCGGTGATGATGCAGCGTGCGCCCATGCCGCGCAGCGAGTGCGCGCAGCCTTTGCCCACGTCGCCGTAGCCGCAAATCACCGCGACCTTGCCGGCCACCATCACGTCGGTCGCGCGCTTGATGCCGTCGGCCAGCGACTCGCGGCAGCCGTACAGGTTGTCGAACTTCGACTTGGTCACCGAGTCGTTCACGTTGATGGCGGGAACCAGCAGCTTGCCGGCTTCCTTCATCTTGTAGAGCCGGTGTACGCCCGTGGTCGTCTCTTCGCTCACGCCGCGCCACTCGGCGGCAACTTTGTGCCAGTGCTGCGGGTCTTCGGCATGCACCTTCTTCAGCAGGTCCTTGATCACCTGCTCTTCGTGGTTGCCGCTGGGCGTGTTTACCCAGTTGTCGCCCTCTTCCAGCTCATAGCCCTTGTGGATCAGCAGCGTCACATCGCCGCCGTCGTCCACCACCAACTGCGGCCCTTTGCCGCCCTTGTGGGTCAGCGCCTTGTAGGTGCAGTCCCAATACTCTTCCAGCGTTTCGCCCTTCCAGGCAAACACCGGAACGCCGGTCAAGGCAATCGCCGCCGCCGCGTGGTCCTGGGTGGAGAAGATG
>DASVLI010000203.1:0-6234 GCA_036384955.1 Occallatibacter sp. | reverse complement strand
GGCCTTTTTTATTTGTCCCCGCTCCGCTGCAATGGCTTAGTGCAAATCGACCGCCGTCGGATAGTAGCCGCGCTTGGCAATCACTTCCACATTGGGCCGGTCCACGCGCACTTCCATCTTGCGGAACTTGCCGTCGATCATCGGCTCCGTGCTGTAGTAGCCAAGCGTGTACTGCGTACGCGCCTCTTCGGCAATCTTGGCGTAGCTCTGCTCAATGCCGTTTATGCCGCGCTCGCTCTCCAGCGTGCCACCGGTGGCAAAGGCATAGCCGGTCAGGCGATTGTCATACATGGTAAAGGGCAGGTGGATGCGGCTCAGGTAGCCCTCGCCCCAGCGGGCCGAGTCGCCCACCAGCGTGCCGTAGACCGCAATCTTGTTGGTCTGCAGGTAGCGCAGCACTTCCTTGTAGGTAGCCTTGCTGCCGTACTCCTTGCCATCGGAGATGACGTAGATGATGCGGCGGCGCTCCTTGGGCCGCGTCGAGAGTTCCTTGGCGGCCATCAGAATCGCATCGTTCAGTGTGTGGATTTCCTTGGGAATCGTGATGACGCCCGAGCCACTGCCGGCCGAACGGCCCGGCTGCAGATTGGGGTCGGCGCAATTGCCATTCACGTGCACGCTGCACCCGGCCAGCGGGCCGCCATTGATAGGCACCAGTATGTCGCGGCCGGTTTCCTTGGTATAGGCCAGCACGGCGGGCAGGCGCGCCGAGCGGGCGCCGGTGAACGTAGTGCGCAATTGCGGGCCATTGTTGTAGCTCACAATGCCGGCTTCGTCGTACGCCGCCAATGCGCCCTGGATGGCGCCCATTGACTGGTTGACCTTGGCCATTACGTCGGCCGTCAGACTCTGGTCAATCACAAAGATGATCGACAGCGGCACCGCATCCACTGAGAAAAAGCCGATGGGCACGCGCTGGTCGTTTTCGAAGATTTTGAAGTCGCGATAGGTGAGGCCCGCCACCAGGTTGCCCTTGGGGTCCTTGACCGTCACCGGGACGTCGACAAAGTTGGTGTAGCTGTGGATGGTCGTGGCCAGCGCGTCGTATCCCTCGCCCGCGGCCGGCATCGCCGGCGGCTTGGTCTGGAAGGTGTCCGGAGCCTGAGAAGGCGGCTGGGTGCCGGGTGTCATCGGCTGGGTCTGCGTCGGGGTCGAGGACGACGCACCGGTAGCCTGCCTGGTCTCTCCAGCGCCGATGCCGGGCGTAATGGGCCCCGCCACGTCGCTTAGCGGCGCGGGCTGGGGCGCGGGCGCATCGGGCACCGCAGATTGTTGCTGTTGCTGGGCTTGCAGCCCGGTACCAAACGCAACAAACGCACCCAGAGCCAAAACTTTGAATTCGAATCTCACAGAAAAAACTACCTCCCGCTCGCATCCCGGAATCAGGGCCAGAACACCGCGTAGCGTACCCGCCACAGCCACGCTGGGCGCAGTCGGGCCGCACTCGTCAGAGTATCAGACGCAGCGCAGGCTCGCAGGTTGCCCCAGCCGTGCCATAAATCCGGTATGCTCTCTTCGCAGCTGCTTTTTCGTCTAAATTCACAAGCATGCGCCTCGTCCGTCAAGCCGCGCTCCTGTTCTGCGCGCTGCCGTTGTTCCCGGCAGCGGCCTGGGCTCAGCTCGCCCCGTCTACAGACGCGCCACCGGTAAGCAACGCTCCTGCGCCCCAGCAGGACGAGGCTGTCGCCACCTTCAAGCTTGAAGTCCGCCTGGTCGATCTCTACTTCACGGTGAAGAACAAGGACGGCCAGCTGGTCCCTCACCTGACGAAAGACGATTGCCAGGTAAGCGAAGACAAGGCTCCGCAGTCACTGAAGAACTTCAACGCCGAAACCAACCAGCCGCTCACCCTGGGCATTCTGCTGGACACCTCCGGCAGCCAGTACCGCGTGCTGCCGCTGGAGCAGCAGGCCGGCAGCGAATTCCTGGACCGCGTGCTGCGCACCAAGGACGAAGCATTCCTGCTCAGCTTCGACGTGAACGTCGACCTGCTGCAGGACTTTACCAACAGCGCGCGGCTGCTGGCCCGCGGCTTGAACAAGGCAGAAATCAACACTGCAGGCGGTAACGGAGCGGCCGGAGTGCCGGGCCTGGGCGGCGGCCCTGTGCCTGTGCATGGAACGCCCAAGGGCACGCTGCTCTACGACGCCATTTATCTGGCCGCTAACGAGAAGATGAATCAGGAGACCGGCCGCAAGGCGATGATCATCCTGACCGACGGCGACGACCAGGGTAGCCGCACCAAGATTCAGGATGCAATTGCCGCGGCGCAGAAATCGAACGTCATCATCTACGTGATTCTGATTGCCGACACCGGCTTCTACGGCAACTACGGGTATTACGGCTACTCGGCCGCGAAAAAGCTGGCTGAGGAAACGGGCGGGCGCGTCATCAATGTGGGCAACAACGGCAAAAAGCTCGACGCCGCCTTCCGTCAGATTGAAGAGGAGCTGCGCACCCAGTACGTGGCCAGCTATACGCCCTCGAACAGCAAGCTCGATGGCTCCTTCCGCCACATTTCCGTCGAGTGCAAGGATCCGGATCTGAAGGTGCAGGTGCGCAAAGGCTACTACGCGCCCTCCGCGTCCAACTGAGCGCTCCCCCCTCGCCACAACGCGCGACTGTCGCGTTTCCAGACACTCTTTCTGTCTTACGCCCGTTCTGTCGCAAATCCGTACAGCCTAATGACCAAAGTCCCGCGGGCGCGTAATCTGGCACGCACTTTGGCCTTTCGCTAGCATCGACACAGGCAGAAGATACTTGAGAAAACTTCGCAGAAAATTTCTGCCGCGCTTCCGTTTTCTGCACTTCGTGTATCGAGGTGACACACATGCTGCCCTATCCCGTACAGCAACCTGTCGAACACTTTGAGATCAGCCCGCGCTTTCGCCACATGCTGGAGTGCCGGATTGAGCGGCTGGAAAGCGATGCGGCCGGCGACGAGGTTTGTGCCGCCCTGCTGGACAATCCCGACCACATGCGCCGCCATCTGCGCCTGGTGGCCGTGCAACGCGCCGAGGCCATGCGTATGCGCGTATTCCTCGAACGCGCGCAAACCCGCCTGCCGCGCCCACTGATCGCGCTTTAGATTTCCGCAATGCCAAGGGCCGCCTCCCCTAGCGGGATGAGCGGCCCTTGCCTTTTTACCCTCGAAAATTTGGAGCACCAGGCGGGAGTCGAACCCGCGTATACAGGTTTTGCAGACCTGCGCGTTAGCCACTTCGCCACCGGTGCTCTGCATGCGGCCCTTCAGGGCGCCGCGGCTCGCGGAATGCCCGCGAGAGACTGCATGGAACGCGCACCGCGCGTTCGTATACTTGACTGCATGTGACGCTGAGAGCGCTCGCCAGAAAAGGCAATTGCCGGGGCATGCCGGCGGCAACAACAGGCGAGAACCAAATATGGAGAGTACCGAAACTCCGCAGCAAAAGTGAAGCAGTCGCAGCACAAGCCCGTCTTGTTCCAGACGCTACTTAGAAACATGCTGTCGATTCAGTGAGTGTAGCGTAAGTCCACTCGGATGGAGTGTCAAGTCCATGAAAGTTACACCGTACGTAGTTACCGATGTCTTCACCGGCATAGCACTTAAGGGGAATTCCCTTGCAGTAGTGCTTGATGGCACGGCTTTGACCACCGAGCAAATGCAGGCCGTTGCGCGCGAATTCAATCTTTCGGAAACCACCTTCATGGTGCGGCGCGACGCGGCTGTCGAGCGCTCCGAAGGAGTGCGGGTACGGATATTCACCACGCAGGAGGAGTTGAACTTCGCCGGGCATCCCACGCTGGGCACCGCGAGCGTACTGCGCGAGCTTGCGCCGGAGCTGGTGCAGGACCAGACCGTCACTCTGGCGCTGAACGTAGGCTCCGTGCCGGTGCGGTTTCAGAGCGAAGGCTCCTTCGGCACCATGACGCAGAAAGATCCCACCTTCGGCGCGGAGCTCGACCCGCAGGCCGTAGCCGCATTCACCGGGCTTCCCGTAGAGGCCATCGATGCGGCTCATCCGCCGCGCGTCGTCTCCACCGGCACGGCCTTTGCCATTGTGCTGCTCAACTCCGCGGACTCTCTTGCACATCTTCGTGTGCAGCATCCGGAGGCGACGCCGTGGCTGCGCGAGGCTGGCGCGCGCTGGTTCTACGTGCTGGCGCCTACCGGCGAAATCGCGGCAAGCGGCGAGCGCGAGTTCCGCGCGCGCATGCAGTTTTACGGCGGAGAAGACCCGGCAACAGGCTCGGCGGCAGGTTGCGCCATTAGTTTCCTGGTCGAGACCGGAGTGGTCGCGTCAGGCGAACGCATCCTGGTCCGGCAGGGCGTCGAGATCGAACGGCCCAGCGAACTTTTCCTCTCGGCAAAGCGCGAATTGTCGAGGGTCACCGATGTGCGCGTCGGCGGCAGCACCGTTCTTGTAGCAAAGGGACAGCTTTTCCTGCCGTAATACACACGCTTTCAACAGACTTTAATAAAGGCAAGTGGCGCAAGCAGAATGAGGTAGAAGTTTTCCACTTGTTTCACGTCAATTTTCACGCGCACTTTCGCTTCCCTTTCTCTCTTTTCATGCTGCTCCGCTGCCCGTACTCTTTGCATTCGATGAAGCAAGACGCTACAGGCGGTTCTGCACTGTAGCGCCTCATTCACGAATTCAGAACTGACCGCGAACGAAGACGAATCCTTCCGTGGTCCAACCCTGTCCGGTGGAGCCAGGCAACAGCTCCGCAGGCAGCACTGTTTTTGTGCCGAAGCACGGGGACCGGATCACTCAGGCATGCATCCTCACAGCGGCTTTTAGTTTGAGCCACCGGAACTCTGCTCCGCACACTTGTACGGGCACAGGGAACGTGTGTGTCCATTGCAGCAAGCTACACAAATTCGCAGGAGCGTACCCCAAGTCAATGCGTCCAAAAAAGATTATTCTCTGTGTTGATAGCAACGAGCAGGAACTGTCGGTAGTGAGCTTCATGCTCTCCACCAACGGCTACAAGGTTCTGTCCGCAACCACCGCCGCGGAGGCAGAAGACCTGTTTGGCGAGCACGCCGTGGACCTGGTGCTGGCCGATGCCGGCTTGCAGCAGTCCAGCGGCGACCAGCTGGTGCGGCGCCTGAAGCAGATGGCCTCGCACGTGCCCATGATTCTGCTGGGCGACCCCGCCAAAATGAATGGCCAGTTGCACGCAGCCGATGCGCTGCTGGCGAAGAAGGCCTGTTCCCCCATGGAATTGCTGGAGCGCATCAAGATAATGAGCGCCCGCAAACGCGGCCCGCGCAAGGGCACACAGCGCGCAACCCAGCCAACAGAGCTGGCAGTCGCTTCGTAACCCTCACTCCCTATATCCGCACCCCATGCGCGCTTAGCCCGGAGCAAACCATATGCTCCGGGCGGCGCGCATTCGGCTCTTGACGGTTGTTCCGCCGCGTGGGCATACTCGCAGGGTTGTGCCTGGACCGGCGTGGATTTTCTGTACCGGCGAAAGTGGGCTTCCCTATGGACCTGGCTCTGATTCGTCTTCTTTTTGTCGTTCTGCTCTCGGGCGTCTGCTATTTTCTTCATCCCTTCGGCATGGACGGTGTGTGGAGCGGTGGTGCGGGTGCGGCCGCGGCTCTGGCAGTCATCATCTTTGAGTTGCGTGTGCGCGCCCTTACCCTGCGCCGCCTGATTGGCGCGGTAGCCGGCAGCGTGCTCGGCATTTTGGGCGCGGCCATGTTCTGCGTGGTCCTGCGTTCGGCGTTGCAGCCGGGGCCCACCTCGGCAGTGCTGCAAATCTTCGTGCTGCTGCTGATGACCTATGTGGGCCTGCTGGTGGGCGCCAATAAGGGCGACCTGCTGAATCCCGCCGCACTGGGAGCCGTCTTCAGCGGCGAGCGCCCGCAAAGGCGCGCCGCAAAGGTACTGGATACCAGCGTCATCATCGACGGCCGCATTGCCGACATCGCCGAAGCTGGCTTCATCGACGGCGCCCTGGTTGTGCCGGAGTTCGTGCTGCGCGAGCTGCAGGTGGTCGCCGACTCCACTGACGCCTCCAAGCGCCAGCGCGGCCGCCGCGGCCTGGACATGCTGCAGCGCATGCAGTCGGCGCCCAACACCCAGGTGCAGATTGTCTCCGACGATTTTCCGTCGGTTCGCGAAGTGGACTTGAAGCTTCTGGAGCTGGCCAAGAAGTGGGAGGCCAAAGTCGTCACCAACGACTTCAACCTGAACAAGGTTGCCCATCTCCACCATGTCGAGGTGCTCAACATCAACG
>DASVLI010000202.1:0-4663 GCA_036384955.1 Occallatibacter sp. | reverse complement strand
ACGTCCCAGATGGCGCTGCGAGCGCGGTTGGAATAGGCAAGGAAGCGGCCGTCGGGACTGAACTGCGCGCCCTCCACGTCGTTCATACGGTCGACGGGAAGCAGCAGCGACTCGGCGTTCTTGCCGTCGAGTGAACTGACGGTGATCCCGCCGGCCTCATTCTCAATGGCGAGTTGGTCGCCGAAGATGTCGAGCGAATCCATTTTGAATGCGGCCACACCTTTGCCGGTGGAAGGATCGGTAAGGATGGCGGCACTGTCCTTGAATGGACCGACGACGATGTAACTGCCCTTGGCCACCGGCTCCACCCACTGATAGCCGATTTTGAAGGTGTCCACGAAGAGGCCGTCGGGGAAGGTGGCTTCACAAAGCTCGAAGGTGTCAGCGGCAGTGCCCTCCTTGTAGCCGCTATTGCACTCGTAGAGCAGATGCGAGGAGTCAACGAAGGCAAGGCGGCCGTCCTGAATGCGCGAAAGCACGCCGCGCAAGGGGATAGGCTTGCGTGTGGCCAGATCCAGAGCGAGGGTTTTGGATCCGGAGATGATCAGCACCGTGCGGCCGTCCTGGCTATAGACGAAGGAGCCGACGCGCACTTCACTGTTGCCGCGCACGACGATGGTGGACTGCATGAATGTGGGGCTAAGATAGAAGGCCTTGTCCTCATAGACCTTGTTCCCGGTCTCGACGTCGGTGATGCGCAAAGCGATCTTGTCGCGATCCTGTGCAATGCAGAAGAAGGTTTTGCCGTCAGGAGCAAGCGAGGTTTGCGAACAACCCTCGTAGTCGGTCAGTTCGTGGTAGCTCTCGCGCTGGCCGGTGGCCACGTTCCACTGCTCCACGCGCATGGTGGAGTAGCTGAAGACGATGTGCGCAGAGTCCGCAGTGAAGTGGGCTGGCCTGGCGGCGCGCGCATCGATGGAGAAGAGCAGTTTGAGTGGCGAGCGGCTCATGACGTGAATCGAGGTTTCGGTCTGCGCCAGCAGGTATTTTCCATCGGGGCTGAAGCGCACCTGGTCGAGCCCGGGATGAATGGGAGGATCTAGCTTGAAGGCATTGAGGCCGTTAGAGGCCGGGATGAGCGGATGGACAGTGATCTTGCGGATGGATTCCTGGAAGGCCTTGAACTCAGGCGAGGCGGCGGGCTCTCTCTTACCGCACTCGGCGGGCAGGCTGGCGATGTTCTTGCGCGCGGCACGGACGCGCATGCTGATTTCCGAGGTGCCGCCGAGAATGTCGGTGAAGATGTTGCCCGTGCGCCCTTTGTTGGCGGTGATGCGGTCGAGGTTCTCCGAGAGGGCTTTGGGCGCGTAGCCGGCCTTGATGAGCGCGAACATGCCGACGCGATCAGCAAGCAGTTCGTCCTTTTCGGCCTCCGATACGCTTTCACCGGCGCTGTCCTTCCAGGGGACATTGTTGAGCAATTGCATCATGTCTTCGAGGTCGGCGCGGTCAGTAATTGAAGTAACACCGAGGCGGGACTTGAATTCGCGGGTGTATGCGGCGGCTATTTGTTTGGTGTAGATGTGGCCAATCTCGTGGGCCACCACGCCGGCAACTTCGTCCTCGTTGCGTGCGTCGGTGATTAGTTTGCGGCTTATGTAGACGTAGCCACCGGCGATGGAGAAGCCGTTGGCCTCGCCCGACTCGTAGACGCGGAATGTGTAGTGCGTTGGAGTAGGCGGCAACTGCGCCAGAATCTTCTGGCCGATGCGGGTCAGTTCCGCGGAATCCGAGGCGGGCAACAGGTCATAATTGGGCTCCTGCTGGCGCGCCTGCACATCGCCCAGCCACTGCTCCTGCTCGTCGCTGAAGATGATGGTGCGGTTTATGCGGAGCGGGGGCTGCTCCATGGAGCAGCTGGACGTCTGCTGGGCTTGAAGGGTTGATGCGAGAGAGAAGAGCAGGCACACAAAGACGAACGAGAGACGTGCTTTCATGACCGATTCCATTCTGTTACGAAAGAACGAGCCATCGTAGCACGGGCGCGAAAGCTGTAAGTGCGGAAAGGCGCAGTCAGGCCTGCCGAAGTAACTTCCGCTGTAACTCCTCCAGAGTTTGGCCCTTGGTTTCGGGGTAGACGAAGAAGACGGTGAGGAACTGGACAACGGTCATGACGGAGAAGATGACGAAGGGCGTGGCGGTGCCGACATGGTGCACAATCGTCGGGAATGACTGGGCAATGACGGCGTTCATGAACCAATGGCTGGCCGAGCCGACGCCCTGACCTTTGGAGCGGACTGAGGTGGGAAAGACTTCTCCGATGTAGACCCAGATGACCGCGCCCTGGGAGAGAGCGAAGAAGGCGATGTAGGTGACCAGGATCCAGACCAGCATGGATTGATGGGCTTGCGTCGAGAATATCCAGGCGACGCCGGCCAGGCAGGCCGCGGTGCCGGCCGCGCCGATGAGCAGCAGGGTTTTGCGGCCGAGCTTGTCGATGACGCTCATGCCGACCATGGTGAAGATAAGGTTGGTGGCGCCGATGGCGATGGCTTTCTGGTCGCCGGAGAGCTGGCTGAAGCCGGCAGCGCCGAAGATGTCGTTGATGTAGTAAAGGATGGCGTTGATGCCGGCCAGCTGGTTGAATGCGCCGATGGAGATGGCGAGGAAGAGCGGGTAGCGGTACTTCCACTGGAAGACGCGCTCGTGGGCCGAAGCATGCTCCTGCTGGAGCGCGGTACGAATGTCGTTTAGCTCGGCTTCGGGGTTGGGGTCGCCCATGAGTTTGAGAACGGCGAGGGCTTCATCGATGCGATCTCGCGAGGCCGACCAGCGCGGGCTGCGCGGAATGCTGAAGAGCAGGACAAGGAAAGCGATGGCGGGAATGCCGGCGACACCGACCTGCCAGCGCCACTCCGATGCGCCGAGGCCCATGGTGCGGATGGCGTAGTTGGACATGTAGGCGAGCATGATGCCGAAGACCACATTGAACTGGAAGAGAGCGACGAAGCGGCCGCGCCATTTGGCCGGCGAGAGCTCTGCAATGTAGACGGGGCCAAGGACCGACGAAGCGCCGATGCCGAGGCCGCCGATGAAGCGGAAGACGAGGAAGGAGTGCCAGTCCCAAGCGAAGGCACAGCCGGCCGCGGAGACTACATAGAGGATTGCGGTGAGGCGTAGAGTTTCGCGGCTGCCGAGGCGCTGGCCGATTTGCCCCGCGGCGAGCGCGCCGATAACCGTGCCGACCAGGCCGATGGCGACGGTGAAGCCTTCCTGCCCGGGGGTGAGGGAGTAGAGGGCGACCAGGGCGTTGATGGCGCCGGCGATGACGACAGTGTCGAAGCCAAAGAGCAGTCCGCCAAGCGCTCCGGTGAGCGAGGCTTTCATCAGGTTTGCGTTGGGTCGCATGGCAGCGTGGTCCCTCGAGTCCCTGCCATCGTACAGAGGCAGACCAATGTGCGTAAACAGTGGAATGGGAACGATTCCACGATGCAGAGCGCCGAGGCAATTTATTCTGATGAGTACGCCGCCTGTCGCGGCGCGCGCACGAGAATTCAAAGCCCAAGGACCATTCCCCCGTGAGCCGTTGTTCCTTCGTTTCTCTGTTGCTTCGCACTTCCCTTCTTTCTGCCGTGGCGCTGGCCGCTGTGCTGGCCGGCGCACAGGGCAAGCCCAAACCCAATGCCGCACCTGATGTGCTGGTGCTTTCCAACGGCGACACGCTGCACGGCAAGTTTGTGAGCGCCATCAATGGGACGGTGACGTTCCACAGCGAGGCGCTGGGCGATGTGAAGCTCGGCTGGGACAAGGTCAAGGAGCTGCACACGGCCGAGACGTTCGCGGTGATCGACAAATCGGTGCATCTGCGCGACAAGAAGAACCTGGAGCACGTGCCAATGGGAACGATTGCCGTGGACGGCGAGTCGCTGAAGGTGGAAGCGACCAGCAGCGTCGGAGCGAAGAGCGTTCCAGTAAAAAACGTGCCGTACATTCTGGACCAGACGACACTGAAGAACGAAGTGGCGCGCGAGCCGGGCTTTTTTGACGGCTGGGGCGGCGCGGCCACGGCTGGCGCAACGCTGGTGACGGCGACGCAGAACCAGTACACGTTCACCGGCGGCATTGCACTGGCACGCACGGTGCCGATGGTGGACTGGCTGGACCGGCGCAATCGGATGTCGGCCGACTTTACGGGATCGTTTGGCAAGATCACGCAGCCGGGCTACTACGATGCGACGAACACGTACGTTCCGGGTATCACGACGAAGTCGGCGATTTACCACGCGGGGGCCGAGCGGGATGAGTACTTTTCGCCAAGGCTGTACGTTCTGGGGCAGGTGGCGTTTGACCACAACTACGGCCAGAGCCTGGACCTGCAGCAGATTTACGGCGGCGGCTTCGGCTGGACGTTTCTGAAGACCGCGCAGCAGGAAGGCGACCTGAAGGGCACGGCGCAGTACGAAAAGCAGCAGTTCATGTCGGACTCGTCGCAGAACCAGAACCTGGTGGGCTCGACCTTCAGCGGCATTTACGTGGCGCATTTGAAGATGCTGACGTTTGTGCAAAACGTGGCCTACATTCCGGCGTACAACAACATGCGGGCCTACTCGGCGACTGAGTCGAATACGATTTCGTTTCCTTTCTATAAGAATCTGGGCTTCTCTCTGGGCACGATGGACAGCTATTTGAACGACCCGCCGGTGAGCTATCCGCCGACCAAGCG
>DASVLI010000201.1:0-10529 GCA_036384955.1 Occallatibacter sp. | reverse complement strand
CCCCAGAGCCGTGCTCACCGAGTCGGCCGTGGACCCCAACGCGCCCGCAAAGTACGACGCGAAAAACCATTCGCTCGTGCTCTTCGACCGCGGCGATGAAATCGTCGTCCAGGCCGGCCCCGAAGGCATCCGCTTCCTGCTTGTCAGCGGCCAGCCCATCGAGGAGCCCGTCGCCTGGTACGGTCCCATCGTGATGAACACCGACGCCGAACTGCAGACCGCCATGCGCGAACTGCAAACCGGCAAGTTCATCAAGCACGCCTGAAGCGCAGAGGAACTTGGATCCGGCAGCATCTGAATTCTTATGCTGTCGGATCTTCATCTGTCCTTGTTTGGAAACTTGTTGAAATGGGTCTTGAGGCTGACGTTTAGTGAAAGGGCACTACTTCAGCCCCTGAGAAGCGCTTTTGAATCTGGAAGACTACCACTGACGAGGACCACTAACATGCCCATCAAGAACCCGCCGCATCCCGGCGACTTCATCCGCACGGAGATCCTTGAGCCCAACGGACTCACCATCACCGCGGCGGCACAGGCTCTCGCTGTCTCTCGCCCCGCACTCTCCAACCTGCTCAATGAACGCGCCAGCCTTTCTGGCGAAATGGCCCTCCGCATCGAAAAGGCCTTTGGCGTCAAAATGGACACGTTGATGCGCATGCAGTCCGCATACGACATCGCGCAGACTCGTAAGCTCGAAAACTCCATTCGCGTCAAACCTCTCCTCAAGCTCAGCGCCTAAGCGCAACGACGGGCGCCCAGGCACATCTCCAAAACGAAATGGAGCAAAAGCGCTTGGGTGCGCACTACGAATCACTTCCCCTCGCCTGCGAGTGCCATTCGGGTGTACACAACTTATATGGCACAACTGAGCAGAACGATGCTGCGCGTGGCGCTGGGGGCGTTGGGACTTTTGATGGTGCCGTTGGTGGCATCGCGGGTGGTGGATGGATGGAACTGGCCCGCTCGCGCATTTGTGCTTGTGTATGTCCTGTTCTTCGCGACAGGAATGGCGTATGCGCTAATCACAAGAAAAATGAGTTCGCGTGCGTATAGGGCGGGCGTCGGGGTGGCGCTGGGGGCTGGGTTCATCCTGGGATGGTTCAGCAGGGTCCATGTTGCGGACTCGGAAAACCCAGCGAACTTTGCATACTTGAGCGTGCTCGTGGTGGGCGCGGTGGGCGCCTGGCTGGCGCATCTTCAGGCACGAGGGATGGCTCGCACGCTGTTCGCCATGGCGGCATTGCTTGCGCTGCTGGCCGTTCTGCTGCCGTCCGGCGCGCCACCCGACCTTGCACGGAATATGGCCATTCAGCACGGCGGCCTCGTAGTGTTGCTCATCGCCTCAGCTCTGCTCTTCCGGCACGCGAGTCAGACCGAATCAAAGTAGCGCCATACCTGCCAGAATCTCGTCCGGAGTCTTCCCCTGCTCACGCAGCGCACGCAGACTCAACGCGTCGTGGCGCTTGGCCAGGCGCTTGCCATTCTCATCCGTCACCAGCGCGCAATGGAACCACTTTGACTCGGCAAAGCCCAGCGAACGGTTCAGCAGAATCTGCCGCGCCGTGGATTTGAGCAGGTCGGCTCCACGCACCACCTCGGTGATGCGCATCGCCGCATCGTCGGCCACGCAGGCAAGTTGATAACTCGGAACGCCATCTCTCCGCCACACTACGAAGTCGCCAAAGTCCACGCCGGCCACAAACCGCTGCGGTCCCAGGTTGCCGTCCACAAACTCGACAGCCTCGCCATCCGGAACGCGGAAGCGCCAGTTCGCTTCCCCAGCCGATTCTCTTGTCCAAGAGTCTGCCTCACGCAGTGGTGCACGGCAGGTTCCGGGGTACACGGGCTCGTCGTCGAGCTCCGCGCCCTCGTGCGGTGCGCTCAGCGCCGCTGCCAAGTCCTTCCGCGTGCAGCGGCAGGGATACACAAAGCCTCCCTCGACCAGCCGCTGCATCGCCGCGCGATACACCGCGCGCCGCGCGCTCTGCGTATACGGCGCATACGGCCCGCCTACGTCAGGCCCCTCATCCCAATCGAGCCCGAGCCAGCGCAGGTCCTCAAGCGCAGCCTCGGCGTACTCGCTGCGGCTGCGGTCCGGGTCCAGGTCTTCCATGCGCATCGCCAGCGTACCGCCGGTCGCGCGAGCCCGTTGCCACGCCGCGGCAAAGGTGCGCGCATGGCCCACATGCAGCAATCCGGTGGGCGAAGGCGCAAGGCGCCCTCGATATTTATTTGTGCTGGGAGTTGGAGAGTGCGCGGCCACTAACTACAAGTCTAGAGCGGCCGCGGCACGGATTACATGTTGGCGTGGCCGGAGCGCATCTCTTCGTTGAACTGCGGCTTGGTAAAGTTCAGCGCGGCGTCGCGTGCGGCCTCAAACTTGACAGCCTGCGCCATCAGCTTGGGAGTGGCCGCGGCATACTCGCCGTTCAGCGTCAGCAGGCCTTCGCCCGACTCGTGGCCCGCCATGCGCAGCAACTCCTCGCTGGCGGTGTTCAGGTACTGCGCGTCCTGCGGATCGGCGATCCATACCGGCTTGCTGTCACCCAGCACGCCGCTCAGCCAGTACACCTTGGCCAGCAGATAGTCGAGGCGCTCAGCGTCCGTAGTCTCAGTGAAGACGAACTTCTTCTGCCAGCGGCTGAAGAAGCGCGTGGTCACCGGCACCGGCTGCCGGTTGCCGGACTTGACGAACTCCAGTTGCCCAAAGTCCACCGTCTTGCGAATGGCGTTGTACACAAAGCTCTCGGCGTAGGGCTGCTCCATGGCCGGAACGATCTCCGCAAAGGTCACCGTCACGCTGGCGGCCACCTTGGCGTGCAGGTTGTGCGCACCGCCGTCTGCCAGGTGCATCTCGCCATGGACGATGTAGGTGTCAGCGCCCGATGTGGAGCGGTGAAACGGCCACTGGAACTTGCCAAAGGCGATCGGCAGCCCAGCCAGCGTCACGTAGCACTCGGGGCGCGGATTACGCAGCCGCTTGGCCGCGGCCGTCAGGTGCGACTCCATCTCCGGCAGCAGCGCGGGCTTGTTGAAGTCAAAGGCGTCGCTCAGTTCCAGTTGCAGAGTGCGGCCGGCCATATCTGGCAGGCCCAGCTCAAAAATGGACGTGGGCGCGCCGTTAAAGTCGGTGCCAGTAAGGGTGGAAACAAGCTTGAGGCCGGCCTTTTCTGCGGCCGTCTGCATCGATGCTGCCAGTGAACTCTTCAAAGTAGCGGTCATTTTCTTCTGTCCTGCTCAAAAGTCGAATCCTTTTCATTTTAGTGCATTGCCTGTGCTCTGCGGCCCGCGCACGGCGCGTAAGCGCCGCAACCTTTACAATGACTCTTGTGCAGCCCGATTCGAACAAGCCCATTATCCTGGCCGACAGCCTGACCAAGATCTATACCTCCGGCAAGCTTGAAGTCCCCGCCCTGCGCGGTGTCAGCTTCGAGATCGATGCCGGCGAATTTGTTTCCATCGTCGGCCCCTCAGGCTCCGGCAAATCCACGCTGTTTTACTTGCTGGGCGGGCTTACCCAGGCCACCTCTGGCCGGGTGCTGATTGATGGCGTTGACTTTGCCCACCTGAACGACGCCCAGCGCACACGCCTGCGCAAGCACCGCATTGCCTTCGTCTTCCAAAAGTTCAACCTGCTGCCCACGCTCTCGGCCATGGCCAATATTGAGATTGCCTACTCCATCAGCGGCCGTACAGAGCCCATGGATCGCACTTATCTGGAGCACCTGAGCGATCTGCTCTCCATCAGCGGACGCCTGAAGCATCGCCCCAGCGAACTGAGCGGCGGCGAGCAGCAGCGCGTGGCCATTGCCCGGGCGCTGATTACCCGCCCCGCTATCGTGCTGGCCGACGAGCCCACCGGCAACCTGGACACCAAAAACTCCGATGCCGTGCTGCACATGCTGGAGCGCTCCAACCGCGAGCTGGGCCAGACCACGCTGATGATTACCCACAACCCGGAGGCCGCAAGTGTGGCCCGCCGCATTTTAACCATGCGCGACGGCGAAATTGTGCGTGAGGAAAAGGGCAACGGCGCCAATGCCCCAAAAGCTGCAGCCGGAACACCTGCCACGGTTTGACCTGATTTCGGCGGCCCGGTATACTCAGTTTTGCAGTAAGCGGGAGTAGCTCAGTGGTAGAGCATCGCCTTGCCAAGGCGAGGGTCGCGAGTTCAAATCTCGTCTCCCGCTCCAATCCGCCCTCCGACGCCAGTCGGATTGGCTACGGCGGTTTGGTGCACGCACAATTCGAGTTCAGGCAGCCCTGCCAAGGCGCGGTACCCAAGTGGTAAGGGAGAGGTCTGCAAAACCTTTATGCGCCGGTTCGATCCCGGCCCGCGCCTCCAAACTTTCCCTTACAATCAAATCAATAAGTTAACCTGATCGACGGACCTTCTTGCCCTGCGTTGGGAGTTTTGTCTGTTCGGGACAGACGCAATTGCCCGCCCCAGCTACACGGCGCACAGCGATCCGCTGGCCAGTTGCGAGCGCACGGCAATCACCTGGCCGGAGAGATTGCTGCGCAGAACGGCTTCGGCCTGGGCCGCAACCGTCATCGGATCCAGCATGTCTGTGGAGTCATCCCCGGCGCTAAAGTGCCCCCGGCGCAACGGCGTATCGGTACGCGACGGAGCCAGACAATTCACACGCACTCCCCAGGGCCGCCACTCGTCGGCCAGCGCCTGGCAAAGGTTCACCAGCGCCGCCTTGGTGGCCGAATAGAGCGCATACCCCTCGCGCCCCCGCGTGTAGGAAGAGGACGAAAAAAACAGCAGTTGCCCCCCGCTGCGCCGCAGATAAGGAAACGCCCGTTGCGCCACGTGCACTGCGCCCACAAGGTTGGTATTCACCTCGTCGTCAATCTCTCCGGCCGAGTGATCCACCAGCGCCTTGCTCACCATCACGCCCGCCGTCAGCACCACCGCGTCAATGCCGCCGCTCTCCCGCGCAATCCGCTCCAGCGCACGCCGAATCTCATCCGGACGCGTCACATCGCATCCCGTCGACCGGCTCAGCGCATAGGTGGCCGCGCCGTCGGCGAGCAGCCGCTGGCACAGGCTGCGCCCAATGCCCGACGTGCCGCCAAACACCACCACCGACTTGCCTTCAAGCGAGCCAAAGGCCTCCGGCACCCGCGCCATCTGCGTGCGCAAAATCTCCTCGGCATAGGTCAGGTCGCTGGGATAGGTGAGCTTGATGTTGGTTTCGCTGCCATCCACCACGCCAATGGCCGAGTCGCCCCGTTGCCGGAAGCGCAGATAGATGGCGCAGTCGTCCGTCACCGGATAGCTGCGCGTGTCGGCAATATACCGCTCAAAGGCCGCGCAAATCTTGCCGTAGCGAAAGCCCTGCGGCGTTTGCCCGCGCTTGATGCGGCTGCGCGCCGGAATGCTGCTCAGCCGGCCGCCGTCGACAAACACCATCGTGTCAGCCGAGTCGATCACCGTATCCACCGCGTCGTACTGCTCCAGCGCTGCCAGTACGTCGGTAAGAATCCGCTGTGAGACAAATGGCCGCGCTCCGTCGTGAATCAGAATTCTGTCCTCGGCCACGGCCGTCGTGGCCAGCGCCCGCAGCCCGTGCCAGGTCGACTCCGCGCGCGAAGCGCCGCCGGGCACAATCGCCAGCAGCTTGGGAAACATCTGCCGCAGGCGCGCGCCGCGCTCCAGCACACCCTCGCTGCCCACCAGCACCGTGCCGTCGATGGCCTCGTGCTGCTCAATCGCCTCCAGCGCATGCTCAAACACCGGCCGCCCGGCCAGCCGCACCAGCTGCTTGGGCGAGCTAGCCCCAAAGCGCACGCCCTGACCAGCCGCCAGCACAAGGCCAAAGTTCATCGTGTCGCCTCCGGCGTTCCCGCAGATACCTGCGCCGCAGTATTTGGCTCCGGCGCAAGCACCGAAGGCAGAAACGTGAACGACTCCTTCTGCCGCTCCATGCGATTGGTGACCACTGCCGAAAGCATCCGCGTCAGCGAAGAGCAGGCCGCTGCCGGGTCAGTGGCAAAAATGCGTCCCCGCAGCCGCGCGCGGTTGGCCTGCATCGTGTCCCGCGTCAGCGCCTGCTTCACGGCTGCCGAAAGCCCGTCCAAATCCGTCGCCAGACCCGGCTCCAGCCCCGCAAATGGATTTTCGTCCGACGTGTCCTCTCCGGCGTCGGCGCGCCGCCCTTTGATCACCACTACCGGCTTGTCGGTGAGCAGAAAATCCGTCAACAGCGACGACTTGTCGGTCACCAGCAGGTCGAAGGACGGCAGCGCGGGATACACGTCCGCATCCGAAGGAATCATGTGAATGCCGTCGCCGCTTTGCGGCGCCACGCCCTGCACCTTGTCAAAGGGATGGGGCTTGACGAAGATTTGCCCCCGCCCTCCCGGCAGCCCCTCGCGCAGCGAGTCCAGAATCTCCCGCGCGGCCCAGACCGGTTTCTCCCCCGCATAGGTAAACGTGGGCGCAAACAGAATGCGCGGCTGCCCATCGCCGGGCGGCAAAGTGTATGCGCCGATGCGTTCCAGCTCCGTCGCCGGACGCAGCAGCACTTCGTTGCGCGGCAGTCCGGCCCGCACCATGCGGTCGGCTCCAAAAGCCTCGCGCCACACGCGGTCGTAACGCGCCGAAGGGCTCAGCACCGCATCCACGATTGTGACCGCATGCAGGCTCTCCATCGCATCCAGGTTCAGCAGGTTCTGCTGTTCCAGCAGCATCAGGTCAATCTTCTTGGTTCCCACGCCGTGCCACAGTTGCAGCCGGAAGCTGCCTTCAAGCGCGTGCGCGTAGAGCGGCTGCCCCAGCGCCTCCCGCGGGTTGGTACAAAATACAGCCGCCGCGGCGGAGAGCAGCAGCCGCAGTGTCTGGTTCGCATCCTGCCCCAGCACAAACGCCTCAAGACCGCGGCTTTTCAGCTCCGCGGCCAGCTTCACATTCGGCGTGCACCACACCGGCGTAAAGCCAATTTCGCCGCGCGGCTGCGCGGCTGCATGCAGGTAGAGATATTTGGCATTGTCGGAGAAGCCCGGCCGGCCAAAGAACAGCACCCTATCCGACTTGGCCTTGCGCCGTGCAATCTGGCGCAACAGGCCGGCATGCTTCTGCGCCAGCACTTCGTTGGTCAGCGTGATAACCACTTGGCGCAACTGCGCGAGCAGCGGCTCGACCGTCCCGCTCGCCTCCGCCGCAACCTTCCCCTGTGCCGTGGACACATCCATGCGAAGGAGCCCTTCAACTTGAAGGCCAAAGAGCCCCCGCAAAGATTAGGAATTTTAAATCTAGTCTTCCCCGCCGACGTCCCGCTCCGCCCTACTTCGCCGCGTACTGCTTCGTCGTGCCGGTGCGCGCGTTCAGCACGCTGAAGCTGCCGTCTGCCTGTGCCACCACTTTGAAGTACGCGCCGTCAGCGCCGCCCTTCAGATTGGCCACAAGAGGCGCGGGGCTGTTGTGCGCCGCGTCCGCATCCTCATTGTTGTGCAGCATGTACAGGTCTTCGAGCCCAGGGCTGGCATGTACTGTCTCAAACGCCTCTGGGCTGCCGGCCTTGTGCGCGCCGTTGTCCATAATGGCTACGCGCGGATGAATCGCATCCACAAACGACCGGCTATTCGACTGCATGAAGCCGTGGTGGTTCACCAGATAGAGATCCACCTGCCCAATCAGATTCTGCGGACACACCAGTCCCAATTCCTTGGGCTTGGTCAAATCGCCCAGGTCGAGAAAGCGGAACTTGCCATAGCGAATCAGCACGCCGGTCGAGCGCGGATTCTCGGTTGCATCCAATTCCCATTTTGGTTCGGTGGCGCAGTAGGGGTTGGGCTCCGGCTTGATGCCCGGCACAGCTTTGATGTGCTCGCCATCGGCGGTCAGCACAATGGTCGAAAGCCCGGGCAGATCGATGGTGTCGCCTGGATGCAGAATGCGCCGCTTATGGTTTGCCACCACCTTCAGGTACGCCGCGTAAATCTCCTTCGTGTCGCTGGAGTCCTCGCGGTCCACGCCATGGTCGAGGAATTCGCCCACCGGAATACGCTCCACCAGGTTGGGCACGCCGCCCACGTGGTCCATGTGGAAATGCGTAATTAGCACGTAGTCCAGCTTGGTTACGCCGGCGTCTTTCATCGCGGCCTTGATCCGCTCGGCGTCGCGTCCGTTGTTGCCCGGCCAGCCGGTATCCACCAGCATGGTGCCCCCGCCGGGCGAAACAATCAGAGTGGCCTGGCCGCCTTCCACGTCCACCATGTAGATGGTCAGCGGCTTCTGCGCCTGCATTGCGACAGCGGCAGCCAGAAGTGCAATCAGGGCAAGGCTCGGGCACAGGAACCGCGCCATCGTGCGGCGGCTCCACGGATTCAAGCGGTTACGGGAAATGGTATTCATCTCGGCACGAGTGTAGCCGAGCCATGCCGCGTGATGAAACCGTAAACAGCAGTAAATCGGCCTAACTGCTAAAATGAATTCTGCCGCCGTGTGCGGCAACGGTCCTGATGTGCAGTCCCCAACCGCGGCGCACCTGCCTGCCACGGACCCGATACTCAGCAATCGCGCAGCCGAAAACTCAGCAAAGGAACCCCGCTCTGTGAGCCAGACGATACGAAATATCGCCATCATTGCCCATGTGGACCACGGTAAGACCACACTTGTGGACGCCATGCTACGCCAGGCCGGAACCTTCCGCGCCAACGAGCAGGTAGCCGAGCGCGTGATGGACTCCAACGACCTGGAGCGCGAGCGCGGCATCACCATTCTCGCCAAGAACACCGCCATCAACTTCGAGGGCGGCAAAATCAACATCGTCGATACGCCCGGCCACGCCGACTTTGGCGGTGAAGTGGAACGCGCCCTCAAGATGGTGGACGGCGTGATGCTACTGGTGGATGCGGCCGAAGGCCCGCTGCCCCAGACTCGCTACGTGCTGGCCAAGGCGCTTGAAGCCAAGCTCAAGCCTATCGTCGTGATCAACAAGATTGACCGCCCCGACGCGCGCGCGCAGGAAGTGCTGAACGAAATCTACGACCTCTTCATCGACCTCGATGCCGAAGAGTCGCAGCTCGATTTCCCGGTGCTCTATGCCGTGGCCAAAGCCGGCACCGCCACGCTCGACATGGCCAAGCCCGGCACCGATCTGCAGCCGCTGTTTGAGACCATCGTGAACACCATTCCGCCTGCGACCGGCGACGCCGATGCCACGCTGCAGATTCTGGTGACCAATCTTGACTACTCGGAGTACTTCGGCCGCATCGCCATCTGCCGCGTCTTCCAGGGCACACTGCACGCCGGCGACGAGGTCACCATCTCCAAACGCGACGGCTCGCTGCAAAAAACCAAAATCACCAAGCTGTTCACCTTCTCTGGCCTCAAGCGCACTGAAACCACAGAGACCACCATGGGCGACATTGTGGCCGTGGCAGGCGTGGAAGGCATCACCATCGGCGAAACCATTACCGCGCTTGAAAACCCCGATCCGTTGCCGCTCATCATCATCGATGAGCCCACCATCGCCATCCAGTTCAGCGTGAACAACAGCCCCTTTGCTGGCCGCGAAGGCCAGTACGTCACCAGCCGCAACCTGCGCGAGCGCCTGGAGAAGGAACTGCTCACCAACGTCTCCATCCGCGTGGAAGAAACCGACTCGCCAGACAGCTTCAAGGTGCTGGGCCGCGGCGAACTGCAGCTTGCCATTCTGATTGAGATGATGCGCCGCGAAGGTTTCGAGCTGATGGCAGGCCGCCCGGAGATTGTGACCCGCATGGTGGACGGCGTGCGTATGGAGCCGGTGGAGCACCTGACCATCGACGTGCCCGAAGAGCACACCGGCGTGGTCATCGAGAAGCTCGGCCCCCGCAAGGGCGAGATGACCAAGATGCACAACCACGGCTCCGGCCGCGTGCGCATGGAGTTCCGCGTGCCCAGCCGCGGCATCATCGGCCTGCGCAGCGAAATGCTGACCGAAACGCGCGGCACCATCGTGATGAACGCGCTCTTCGACGGCTACATTCCCTATCAGGGAGAGATTCCGCAGCGGCCCACCGGCGCGCTGATTGCCGACCGCCAGGGCCCCACCACCACCTACTCGCTCAACGGCCTGCAGGAACGCGGCATCCTCTTCGTCGGCCCCGGCGTGGAAGTCTACGAGGGCATGGTCGTCGGCGAGCACTCGCGCGACAACGACCTCGACGTGAACGTCGTCCGCGAAAAGAAACTGACCAACATGCGCGCCTCCTCGGCCGACGACGCCATCCGGCTCGTCCCCTACAAGGCGCTCAACCTGGAGCAGGCCATCGAGTTCATCGCCGATGACGAAATGGTGGAAGTCACGCCGAAGTCACTCCGCCTGCGCAAGAAAATCCTGCAGCAAAACAAACGCCCCAAGCGCTGGGAAAAGGCGCTGCAGTAGCCGCGGCATCAGAGCGCGCTTTGAATGGGCACGGCTTCATGCCGTGCCCTTCGCGTCTCTGGCGCGATTCCTGACATTGCATACGCTGAAAAGCTCAGCAAAGATAGCTTTGTAACAAGGGCACGGCTTCAGCCGGGCCGCAAGTGT
>DASVLI010000200.1:0-4681 GCA_036384955.1 Occallatibacter sp. | reverse complement strand
TGGTGATGCCAGGGGACAACGTGCAGCTGGTGATTGAGCTGATTACGCCCGTGGCCATGGAGAAGGGCCTGCGCTTTGCAATCCGCGAGGGCGGACGCACGGTAGGCGCCGGAACCATCTCGGAAATCATTAAGTAGGCGCTTGCCGCGCCAGGCGGACCGCCCTTGCGGGCGAGACGCTGATGCGGCAGGCAGATTCGATCACTGGTCACTGACCACTGATCACTGAAAAGGAAATTGCAATGCGCGATATCGTGAATCTCCAGTGCACCGTGTGCAAGGAGCGCAACTACTCGACGACGAAGAACAAGAAGACGACCACTGGCCGTCTGGAGTTCTCGAAGTTCTGTAACCGCTGCCGCAAGCACCAGCCGCACAAGGAATCGAAGTAAAGCAGCCGTCAGCCGTTAGCTGTCAGCTTTCAGCTTGTGCCAGGTGGAACCCACAACAGGTGTCCACCCTATGCAAAAACTGAAAGCTGACAGCTGATAGCTGAAAGCTGTTTCTAGGGGCGTAAGCTCAACGGCTAAACTGTCGGTCTCCAAAACCGAACTTGGGGGTTCGAATCCCTCCGCCCCTGCCAGATTAGGAAGGCCCCGGGCATTCAAACCCGGGGCACAAGGATTGGAAGTATGGCAAGCAGCAAAACAGAAGTCGAGAAGGGCGAGCAGCGGTCATCCAAGCTGCAGGCTCCTGGCGCGCTCACCAACATCTCTGAAGGCGCCTTAGGCACATGGGGCCGTTTCACCAGCTTCCTGTCCGATGTCCGTTCGGAGATGCGCAAGGTAGTGGCTCCATCGCGCAGTGAAGTGCAGGCCACCACCACGGTCGTCATCATTACCGTGTTTGTCTTCGGCCTCTTCTTCTGGATCACCGATCTGGTCTTCAACCGCACCCTTCAGGTGGTACTGCACAGGCTTGGCGGCGTACAGTAAGCCGCGCCGCTACGAATCGAGACATGCGAATGGCAGAAGAACTGGAACAACCCGCCGAGCAGCCGGAGACACAGCCGGAGCCGCAGCCGGAACGTAATCCGAACTTCAAGTGGTATATCCTGCACGCCTACTCGGGCTTTGAACGCAAGGTCAAGGAGTCGATTGAGAGCCGTGTGCAGGCCTTCGGACTGACCGACCGCGTGGGCAAGGTCATGATCCCCATGGAGCCGGTGACCGAGATCTTCAACGGCAAAAAGCGCACCATTGAGCGTGTCTTTCTGCCTGGTTACGTGCTGGTGGAGATGGAGCTCGACAACAACCTTTGGCACGTGTTGAAGGACACGCCCAAGGTGACGGGCTTCCTGGGCACGGGCGATAAGCCAGTGGCGCTGAGCGAGGAAGAGGTCAGCTCGATTCTGTTCCGCTCCGAGACCGCCAAGGACAAGCCGCGGCTCAAAATCAAGTTTGAGAAGAACGAACAGGTCCGCATTACCGACGGGCCCTTTGCCAACTTCAACGGCGTGGTGGACGAGATTAACGAGGATCGTGAAACCCTCAAGGTGATGGTGACGATCTTCGGCCGCTCCACTCCGGTTGAGCTCGAGTTCGGCAAAGTCGAAAAGATTGAATAGCAGCCTCTAGCTTTCAGCCTCTAGCTTCTAGCCGGCGATTCCTTCTAGCGGATGCCGGTTAGAGGCAAAGCCTCAGGCGGCGCGTTCAAAATCATTGAAGGAAACAGAAGCTAGCAGCTGGCGGCTAGAAGCTGGGAGCTAGTTCCAAAGGAATACACATGGCACCTCCGAAGAAAATATCCACCTACGTCAAGCTGCAGATTGAAGCGGCCAAGGCCACGCCGGCGCCGCCGGTCGGCCCCGCGCTGGGCCAGGCCCAGGTCAACATCATGGAGTTCTGCAAGCAGTTCAACGCGCGCACGCAGAACAAGGAGATGGCCGGCCTCATCATTCCGGTGGTCATCACCGTCTATGCCGACCGCACCTTCAGCTTTGTCACCAAGACTCCTCCGGCCGCCGTGCTGCTGAAGAAGGCCGCGGGCCTGCAGAAGGGCTCTGGCACGCCCAACAAGGACAAGGTGGGCAAGGTGACCGAAGCGCAGGTGCGCGAGATCGCCACCCAGAAGATGCCTGACCTGAACGCCGCCTCCGTCGAGACCGCGATCAAGAGCATCAAGGGCACGGCGCGCTCCATGGGCATTGAAGTCGTAGCCTAAGCGTCACGCAGTCCGATTTATCGAAGGCCCTCCGCTTGCGGAGGGCCTTCGTGCGTCTGCTTTAGAACCAGCGCCCAATGCTCAGGAAAACCTTGCGGTGTCCCGCATCGCCCACGGAAACACCCACGGTGACCGAGCCGACAGGCGTGGTTGCCACCAGGCCCAGCACTCCGTCCTGGCGCAGAATTGCGCGCTCATCGGGCGACCAGATCTCGCCTGCCTCGTAGCCCAGCGCGGCGTAGAGGCCCTGGCCGATGCCCGTGGGCAGCGCGGCAATGCGATGCAGCAAGCCCGCGCGCGCCAGCATGGTGTCGGTGCCGCGGTACTCGTCGAACGAAGAGGCAAAGAGGCGCTGAGGGCCGCCGAGCGTAAAGCGGTAGGGCTCGGCCACACGCGTGCGCAGGTAGGAGTTGATATTGGCGCCAAGCGCCAGAATGTCCTTTTCGCCGAGTGAATGCGTGTGCGACCAGGCCGCCACAACCAGAGGCGCGTTGTCGCTGCCAACCGCATGGTAGAGCGCCCCTGCAGCCAGCGAGAAGCGCATGCCGTTCGGCGAGATGGCGTCGCTGCTCATCTTGTCGATAAGAACGCGCAGCAATCCGGTCTGCGCCGTGCCGCTCAGATACGGCCCGCCGCCAGCGCCCGTGCGCAGGCTCCAGTGCGTGTCGATGGCCTTCCACTCCGCCGCCACCTGCAGCGAATTGCCGAAGGTTTTGCCCACCAGCAGGCCGGCTTCGAGATTCTGCTGGAAGCGCTCGGCGACGCGCTTTTGATTCGCCCAGATGTAGACCGGCTGGCGCAGCACGCGCACTTCAGGCTCCACAAAGTAGCCCGCGGGCGTCAGCAGCTTGTAGTAGTCGGCGCTCAGGTCGGTCAGGTAGCCCACGCGCGCGGTGGCGCGGAACTCTGAACCGTAGCCGCCGAACTCCTGATCGACGAAGCGCAGATTCAAGTTGTTGCGGCTGATGTTGGAGGTCGACGCGGCCACTTCAGGCCCAATAAGCAGAAACGGCGGGCCGGTAGTGCTTTTGCGCAGATGCACCAGCAGGCCCGCGCCGTCTCCGCCGTGCTCCAACGCGTAGGTTTCGTAGTTTGCGGTGTAGACGCCGTCCGATTGCACGTCGCGCAGGCCCTGGCGTAGCGCGGGCGCGTTCAGCGGTTTGTTCTCCGCACTCTTCAGGTCGTGCTCCACTTCACGCTTTGCGCCGGCATCGCCGCCTTCCACCTTCACCGCGCGCAGCATGCCCGGAGCAGGCCGCTCGCGCGCGGCACGTGCGTCGAGATAGGCGCGCCATTCGTCCTCGGGCAATGCGTAGCGCAGCAGCGCCGTTCGATTGGCCTCTGCAGTGGCGTAGCCCGCTTTAATCAACTCTTCGGCCTTGTCATAGCTGGTGGTGGAGTAGCTGCCCAGCGGCACATTCAGCACCAGATCGGCCAGCTGCTTTGACCGCTCCTCATTCAGCGCCACACCGGCGGAAAACGCCCGGTTCAGCACATTCACCACCGAGCCAATATCCGAAGCCGTCATGGTTCCGGTTTCCAGATGCACTGCAATCACGACGTCAGCGTGCAACTCGCGCCGCAGAACTCCCGTGGGCAGGTTATCGACAATGCCGCCATCGACCAGGAAGTGTCCATCGGCCGCCTGCGCCGGTGGAAAGAAGCCAGGGATGGAGACAGAAGCGCGCACCGCCTGCGTCAGCGGGCCGCTGCGAAAGACAACCGGCTGCAAGGTAGTCAGGTCCGTCGCCACGCAGCGAAAAGGAATCGGCAGCTGGTCGAAGTCGAGTTTCGAGTCGTTGTAGTTGAACAGTTCGCGGTTTAGAAACTGGTTCAGGCCGCTGTCGGTCAGCAGCGAATTCCGCAATCCGTATTTGCTGTGCAGTCCAATGGTCAGAACGCTGGGCGCGTCGCGCCGGTCCTGGCGCCGCCGGAAGCTGACCGACGTGTAGGGCTGCTCCAGGGTGAAGACCGATACAAGGTCGTTGCCAACGGCCAGCGCGCGAAGTTGCTGCGGCGTGCGGCCGGAGGCATACAGGCCGCCGACCAGCGCGCCCATGCTGGTGCCGTCGATGCGGTCAACAGGAATGCGGTGCTCCTCCAGCCACTCCAGCACGCCAATGTGGGCAAGGCCGAGCGCGCCGCCGCCTTCAAGAGAAACACCCACTACCGGCCGAGCCGCTGATTGCTGGGCGAGAGCGAGCGGAGCCAGCAGGAAGCAAAGAAAAACGAAAAAAGCTTTATGCCGCATCGGATGAATCCTCCGGTTCGCATCGGGTCCCCGTGCTGCTTCTATTGTCGGCCTTCGCCGCGTCGCCTGCACGGCTCGAACTGCCTGAACGCATCCAAAAGCGAAAGCCCTCCAGGGTAGGAGGGCTTTCGCGGCGTAATGCCGGGCAGCGCGGAGTTACTTTGGCGGGGCAGGCGTGAAAACTTCGTGCCTGCGGCCCGGCTCTGGTTTCGGTTTCGGCTTGGGAGCCTTCTTAACTTCCTTCTTGCCCTTATCTTTGTTTCCCATG